>NZ_JBHRXY010000006.1:0-195185 GCF_042648745.1 Paracoccus angustae | reverse complement strand
AATGACCCAAAAACCATAATCAAAGGTGGGTCAGTTCTCGATGGAAAACCTGGGTCACTTCTGGGTGGAAATTAACAGTTAGCCCCATGGCAAGGTGCTTTTCGGTGGCCTCTGCGTCTTTCACCGGGTCCACCTGCTGCGGACGGGGGGCGATCCAGTCAGCTTCGATCACGGCATCCTGCCGACCGGCTGCGACTTCGATCGCCAGCCAGCGGCGCCAGATTGGCCGGAGAAGCTGAGGAACCAGGGTGTGATACTGGACCTGCTCCATACGCGCGCGGAAGGGCAGCAGCCCGGCCCGCAGCGAAGAATAGTTGGCACCGGACAGATCGCCTGTCAGCAGATGCTCGGGAATACCCAAGCCCGCAGCCATGGCGCGCAGGTTCAGCTTGGCGTGTTCGATCCCCTGTGCTGCCTGCTGTGGCGACGTGAACCGAATATCGGCCCCGCCGGGAAGGATGCGGATCGCACCAGGTTCCAGCGACAGATCGGCGGCGTCCATGTCATCGACCCCGCTCGGGTCTGCGGTGTTGACGATGAAGCCCGCAAACATGGCGGCGGTCTTGGCGCCGACAAGCAGGGCATCAGTCAACTGGTCCAGTTCCGAAGCGGTCAGGATGATCGGTGCCAGCCAGGACAGACCGCGCGTCTGGCCTGCGCCAATGGGATGAAGGACATGCAGCACGTCAGCAGCATCCACGCGAACCGCAGGGGCGTATTGCTCCCAACTGGCAGCAGGGCGTTCCGGTAGAATGTGATAGGCCACGCGGCGGCCGGTAGCGTCGTATTCGACACCGGAAACGATCACGCTGCCCCCGGCCCCGATGATCGTCTTGCTTTCGTCCAGATGTTCGGGCGGTAGAACCTGCAGGCGCAGGCCTTCGTCAGTGTCGCGCAGGATGATCAGCGCCTCACCATCAACGACAAGGTGACGGCTGATCAGGGCTTGCAGCCCCCAGAAGTCGGATTGCCCGTGCCAGTCCGCATCTGATGCCCAGGCGTCGAAGGCCCGCGTCAGGCTGCGGCGCACGGTCTTGTCGTCATGCAGGGGCGCAGGGCGCAAGCCCGATCCGACCAGGGCGGCAGTCATGTTGCCGACCGCGTTCCCGATCCACGGATTGTTGAGGGCGGCATAGCGGGCGCGCTGGCGCACGATAGACGCGGATGCTGTCTCTGCGGGTGCGCCCTGTGAAACACCCATGCCGACAGCCCGGCGCCCGCCCGTGGCCGCGTCCAGGGAACGGCGGCGGGGGGCGGGGGTCGTTTCGGCGCGGCGGAGGGGGTTGCCGTGAAGATCCAGCAGGGTCATCAGATTTTCCCCGCTTCCAGCAGGAAAATGCGGTTAATCACTTGAGCGATGCAAAAGTCGATCTCAACGCTGATCACCACGTCCGAGCGGATCCGTTCGCTGAAGTCGTTCACATCGTTCCAATATCCAAGGTGATATTCGGAGCCGTCATCAGTGAAAATTTGCGCGCGACGGAAGTTGCCGATTGTCTCAGGCGTCACCGGGATAAACCGAGACTCGGCATCCTCCAGAATGTCGAACGGCTCCCTCTCAAACCGCTCGACTGCACGGTTCATTATGTATTCCGCCATATCGCTGGCCTCCTTGGGGGGGACGCCGTAGAGCGTCACACGCGACATGAAGTCCAGTCCGACGACGCCCAAAGGGGTGTAGAGAAGGCGAGTCCCCTTCCCCTTCTTGCGATCATCCATCTCAATAATGCCGCGACTAACCCAGTTCTGCAGGGTCTTGGCCTTGAGAAGGGGCAGCATCCGCAAGACTTCGGCCTGCGTGAAGCGTGGTTCTTCGAGATCAAATGGCGCTTTCATAGGATGAAGCCTCACATGAGTTTCTTCCAAAGTCAAGAATGAAACTCACATGAGGTTTTGTTCATCCGCCAATGGCGGTTGGACGATGGTTCCCCCGACCGAAGCCGGGGGCTGATGGTCAGTCCAGCATGCCCACTTCGCGCCGAAGCGCCCAGGTTACACCCACAATGCCGTCACGCAGGGTTGCCTCGTGGCCTTCCATCGATGTTGTCGCCAGATCATCCACCAGAAGGAAAAGCGCGCTAACCAAGTTGCGGCATTCCGCCAACTGGCCGTCCAGCCGGATGATCTCGTCTTGCAGTTCCTTGGCAGTCCTCATGCTGCGTCTCCCTTCGGGAGGTTCACGCTATCCAGCGACGTGTTCAGATCCTCTGCCATTCCCCGCGCAACCAGGATCAGAGTTGACTGAGCTTCTGGCGCAATGCTCTGCACATTGAGTTCTTCCAGCGCCTGAAGGACACACTGAAGGCGCAGCGCCACTGCCTGTTGGTCAGCGATGTAGTCAGCCACGGTTTTCATGCTGCGCCCTCCAGCCGCAGGGCCTCGGTCAACTCGCCGCAGGCCCAGTCGATTGCCAATGACGGGATGCCGAACTGCCCCCCATCGGGCGCCTGCTTGTCGATGACGGTGGCGAAGTTGCGCATGATCCGCATAGCCTCGCGGATGCGCTGGACAGTCGGCCGTTCATCGGTGGCCGGCTCACCCCATGGCCGGTCATCGCGGCGGCGGGCGGCGAGGATCTCCATTGCCGCCTGCAACTGGATTTCACAGTTGGCGAAGAAAAGGCCGTCGAAATCCTCGGGCTTATCGCCCAAGGCGTCTTTCGCCAGATCAATGAAGTCGGACAGTTCGTTCCATCGCTGGACGGACAGCATGGCGCTTGCGCGGGGCTGTTTGCTGTTCTGATAGGTCATATTGGCTCTCACTGGTGAAGGGCTTTCCAAGGCCCTGCGCCGCGTGTCGGACACGGCAGCCGGGGGTTGGAAACTTGCCAGTGAGACAAGCCAGACGCTTTTAAGGCTTCCCTCTGGACATGACGTCTGCCCCCGGCCATAGTGAGGCCGAAGTTGAGACGCCCGCCAAGGCGATCTTCTTGTGAAGCGCGGCCCGCCAAGGCTTTGCTCCACGTCGCAAGTCGAAGCGCGCCAACGCTGACTTGCCTATCACTGGTCCGGGTTTCCACGCCCACGGATGAGGCTATACCTACATCGCAATTATGGTCAAGGTTAATCCCCGCAAGGTCAGACCCCGAATGGGGTCAGTCCAATTTTGGATTGACCCCTGTCACCGGCCAGTTAATCCGCACAGGGTGTCGGGGTTTTCCCACTCGCCGACTAACGGGGTTGCTTTGCAGGCGAAGGAGACTGCCTGGCGGGCGCAACCTGCCCTGTCTCTAACCTCCCAGCCAGCTGGACCGGATCACCGAACGCCGTGCCGCTGATCGGCCCGACCAGCCTGCTTTCAGATCCTCACGCCGCATCGCGAAGTTCACCTGCAACACCTGTCGGGCTGCGATAGCATAGACCGCGCAGTCCAGCGCCTCGGCACGGCGGCCAGGAATGCGCTCGAACCGGCGCTGCGGCTGGCCGCGAACATACCGCACGACCGCCCGCTCGGACGCCAATTGCTCGAACCATGCAGTTCCCAGGCTGCGAGAGAAGCGGATTGCCCCGCCGCGCGTGATGCGGTTCATCAACTGCGTCTTGATCCCGTCCACGCCGATCAGCCACAGGCGCCCGCCAGGGGTCTTGGAGCGGCTGGGTTCGATCATGGGCCTTGTGCCTGCCACACCCTTGCCTGCCAGCACCTTGCGGCCTGCACGCGGCGCACAGAAGGCCAGGACGGCAGCCATGGTCGCGCCGTCGCCTGCGTCCACAACCGTCGCCTCGGTGCCCAGCGATCCGCCCAGAGGGTGCGGCCATCGCATAGTCAGCAGATCGTCCAGTTCCGACCACAGGGCAGGATCATCATGGGCGCCCCAGACGATCTCATGGCCCAGGAATACCGGTGCCCCGTCCTCGCCCCAGCCGGTGAACGTGACCTCGATACGATCATGCTGCACGTCTGCCCCGGCTGTGATGACAAGGACATCCTCGGGCAAGGCGTCCAAGCCGATCTTTTCCGCCCGCGCTTCGATAGCCGCCTCGTCCAGTTCTTCACCATCCTCCCGCCACCCTTCGGCAAGGATCGTGTTGACGAAGGTTTGCAGCTGCGACGGATCGCCTTTCGCCCCGATAAATTCTTGTGCCAGGCGCCCCCAGCTTGCGTTCGTCAAGAGACTGACCAGCGCATTCAGCCGAAAGCCCGCATGGCCCTCGACCTCCGGCCGTGTTGCCCGCCACCGCCCAGCCGCGACCATCGCAGGCTTGTGGCGCTCATGGACGATGACGCCGCAGTGCGGGCACGCGAACGCAGCCTCTAAGGGCTGCCCTTCCGGCCATTGGATATGCTGCCACTGGATCTCGGTGAACTCGCCGCAGTCGGGACAGGGCACCTCGAACACCCGCGCGTCGGATTGCGCATAGGAACGCAGGACGTGGCTTGTGGCCTCGAAGACCGGCGTGCTGCCCAGAACGATCTTCCGATCCGCGAAGGACAGCGTGCGGCGCTCTGCCAGCCGGATCGGCGATCCTTCCGGGCCGACTTCCATCCCATCCGCCTCGTCGATCAGCAGGATGCGGACGTTGTGCCGGCGCAGGTTGCGCGGTGCCTTGGCCGCCACGACCTTGAGCGATCCGCCAGGGAAGCGGCGCGACAGCAGCGTGTTGCGATCCTCGCCAGCGGCAAGCAAGCCGTCCAGCGCAGGGGATGAGGCAAAGATAGGCTCAAGGTCGCTGACCATGTAGTCGCGTGCATCGGCTTCCGTAGGCAGCAACGCCAGGATCGGTGCAGGATCGTTCGCCACATAGGACGCCAGCGCACCGGACAGCAGCGTTGTGAAGCCGACGCGCACCGGCTTGACCAGCGTCACCCGCTCGATCAGCGGATCACCGATGGCGTCCGCTATATCACGCTGGAACGGCCAAAGTTCCACCCGCCCTGGCAGGCTGGACACACCCTCGGGAAGCCAGATGTTCGACTCGATCCAGTCAGACAGCCGCAGGCGCGGCGGCGGGACGAGGGCCGAAAGAGCATGAGCGCGGATAGGGGCAAGATCATTCATCGCGTGCAGCCTCCTCCAAAGCCCGACGCAATTCGTTGTCGATCCGCTCAACGTCATGCCCGGTCAGGTGTGGCAATGACTGACGGACACGGCTGGGAACGGACAGGACACGGGAACGGACACTCCGCAGAATGTCCGCCCATTCCCGCCTGACCGCCTGTGCCTCGACAAGTTCGCCGCGAAGGGTGGCATTGCGCAGTTCGCGTTCATCTGCCTGTTCCTTCGCCAGCCGCGCCCGTTCGCGGGTCAGGTCATAGGACGCTGCCTCCCCGCCTCGACCAGCCGCAACGGTGCGCAGATGCTCGACATAGGCCAGGACGCTGCCGAACAGGTCATATCGGCCTCGGGCCGTGCGAGTGACGATGTTGCGATCCACCAGTTCGCGGACTGTCCGCTCGTTCAACCCTAGCACCTCGCCAAGCTGCCGGGCGCTCACCTCACGCGCTTCCATTGGCACCGGATCCCCATTGGAATTTCAAAAACAGGCTAAAAAGTCGGGCAGCCCGCCACCCGCTAAGGGGGGCCAGGGGGAAGGACCCGCTCATGACACCGCGCCCTTCGTCTCGCGGGCCATCTGGATGGCGATCTCGCGGGGAAGCCTGTCAGCCTCTTGAAGGAACGCCCTGGCCGTCTCGCCCGTGACGATCTCTTCCGGCACGCTCGGCCCGAACTGCTTCTCGACGGGCAGCGAGAACACGGTTTTTCGTTGGAACACATGCCCGCCCAATACCGGCTGCCCGCTGTCCCATCGCCCTGCGTTGATGAACAGCCCGGGCATTCTTACGGCCTTCCCGCCCAACTTGACCTGCACTCCGGTCGCGCTCTGCGTTGCACCAAACGCCTTGAGCGGGATGGCCTTGCCCTGGCTGACGATCCTGTAGTTGAGGTGCTTGGCTGATGCGCGGTTGAACTCAAGCCCACCGTAATGCACGATCTCCTTCCAAGGCAGGCCCAACTGTTTCAGCAGCGCCGCCTTCACCGCCTTCCGTGCATCCTTGCCGACGACGTTGATCGCAGCCCTTGCGGCTTTCACGGTGATTTCGCCACGGGCCAGCTTGTCTGCCAGATCGGCAAATTCATCCAGACCGCCGCCCTTGATCTCCACTTTGGTATTCATCGCCACATCTCCGGGTCAAAGGCATCAGGATCGCGTTCCCGCAGGCTTTCGGCGGTTCGCTCTTTTTTCTCTTGGGAAAGTGAGCGGTTCTCAGGCTGGGTCAGCGTTACCGCGTTACCGCCCTTATAGGGGGCGGTAACGGTGGTAACGGCAGCATGACCGGCGTTCCCTGCGTTACTGGTAACGGTCGGTAACGGTGGTAACGCCTCATCATCAGGTGCAATTCGCCAGAGCCATCCATCTATGACGCGGACCATCTCTTTCTCTTGGAGACGGTTCTTGACGGTGAAGAAGGCCTTCCGTTTTGCGCTATCGCTTTCCCCGCTCGACAGGCTGTGGCGGTCGCAATACTCGCGCCAGCGTTCCAGGGACACGCAACGGCGATTGCGCGGATAGTTGTCGCTGGTCAGCTTTTCGCCATGGTCGCGGATACAGTCATCCAGGGCTTGCAGGGCTATCTTGTCAGTGCCGGTCAGCTTGACCTTGGCCTTGCTCTTCACAATCTCGGCCTGCTGGACGACGGCGGATGACACCTTGTCGCCATCGTCGTCAAAGCCAAGGAACACCGACTTCAAGCTGTAGGCGAACACGTTGTCACAAGGCATGTCCCGCTGCTTGCGGGTTTCCGCGATGATGATGCTGTCGTTGCGCGTCAGTTCGATTTCAGTGTCTGCCGCTGCCCGCAAGCTACCTGAGCCGCGCGCGCCCTTGGTGGCGTCCTTGCCGCTGTGGTGGATCACCATGACATGGGCGCCGGTTGCTTCCCGCAGATGGTCGATGCTGCGGACGAACTGGCCCATGTCCTTGGCGGTGTTTTCGTCCCCGTTGCCCATCGCGCGGGCCAGCGTGTCCACGACAATCAGGGACGGCGCGCGGGGCATAGTGCCGATAGCTTCGACAAGATACTGGCTGTCGTCGCTCGTGCAGAGGTCCAAGCCGGTCTTGAGAAGCAGGAAGCCGCCCAGGTCATCGACCCGGCTCATCAGAGCCGGATTGTCCCGTCGCATCGCCTCAATCCGGTTATGGATGCCGGTCCCGCCTTCGCTGGCGACATAGACCACAGGGCCAAGCCATTTCTCGCCAGTAGGGACGCGATGCTCATGCCAGTCCATCCCGGCAGCAACATGCAAAGCCAGATCCATGGCAAGGAAGGTCTTGCCTACATTGGACTCACTATAGACGACGCTGAACGCCCCCTGATCCAGCCAGCCTTTGACCAGATAGCGACACTTGAGGATCGGCTTGACCCTGCTCAGCGGTATCAAGGACGTAGCCAGGTCGCCTGCGCGGCCGGTCATCAAACTGGCGGGATTGCTGCCGTATTCCTCGCGGTGGCGCTTGTCGAAGGCGCCCATGACTTCGAATGCACCCATCACGCACGGCCCTCCTTGAAGGGACGCAGCATCCGGGCGGCAAGCTGTTTCCCGTAGGAGACTGCTTCCTGACGGTCAGGTGACGAATAGATCGCTGTCTTGAGGGGCTTCATGCCTTCAATAGGTGTGACCAGCACAATGGCCCAGATCGCGCCCCGCTTGGCGACAGTGTAGTAGGACACGGCTGCCGAGGGCAGTTTGGTGACGTTGCTCATGCTGCCGCCCCCTTCTGTTGAACGTAATCCAGAAAGCCGGACTGATCGGAAGGGGACAGGCGGTTATAGCAGGCCAGCGCATAGGCCTTTCGCTCGGCTGGACTGGCCCGGTCTGCCCAGAATGCGGCCTCGGCCATCAGGCTGTCGAAGGCGATAATCGGGAAGCCGGGACACAAGGCCTCATAAAACCGCTCAAGCAGTTCCAGCCGGTCAGACGGATCGCAGGCCAGCACGGCCTCCATCAAACCTCTTGCCGCCGACTCACGCTGAATGTTATGATCGACCCAAGACAGCCAGTCTTCGATATCAGCCCCGGTTGCGCCCGCCAGCGCGCCGGGGTTTTCGTTTTCCTGGTGAAGCGGATGCTCTGGCGGGTTCGTCACAGCCCGATTTTTGCCAAACCGTTCAATGGCCGAATTTTCGGGGTTCGTCAGGATAGAGCATTGGAAAGGCTTGCTTACGCCTTCCCCTCCGGGCCTACCAAACCCAACGCGAAATGCCCGCCGGGGTGAACCGACGGGCATCCGGGCTTCACGGAGCGGAAGCCGTCCGGGTGCCTCAGGCGTCCAGTTTCTCGACCTTCTGCGCGGACTTGGCGATCTCGATCCGGCGAGGCTTCAAGGCCTCGGGGATTTCGCGAACCAGGTCGATGTGCAGCATCCCGTCGACATGGCTGGCGCCATCGACGCGGACATGGTCGGCCAGGGTGAACTTGCGCTCGAACGCACGGGTGGCGATGCCGCGGTGCAGATAGGTGCGGCCGTCGTCTTCCTCGGCCTTGCGGGCCGAGACGATCACGGCGCCATCGCGGACCTCGACATTCAGATCGTCGGCGGCAAAGCCCGCCACGGCGATCGAGATGCGATAGGCGTTCTCGCCGGTCTTCTCGATGTTGTAGGGGGGATAGGTCGGCGCGGACACGTCCGCCGACAGGGCGCGGTCCATCACGTCGGCCAGCCGGTCGAAGCCGACCGAGGCACGATAAAGCGGGGTCAGGTCAAAGTTGCGCATGGTCACATCCTTCACAAGCGATGCAGTGGTGTGCCCCCCGGTCGCCGGGCGGGCAGTCTTGCCGACGCCAGTCTGGCCGCCGGTATCGGGAATCTAGGATCGCGCCGACTGCCTTCAAGAGGATGCTTGCGCATTTTCGAGCGCACCCGCCGCGGGCTGCGGCGGGCGGGCGGGCCTCGCGGGGCGGGCGGATCGCCGGTTCCGTCTCCGCAACGGCGACCTTGCCCGGTCATGTTCATCCGCAGGCCGCCCGGAACGCGCATCCTTCGTCTTTGTGAATGCGCGCGACTTGCTGGGACAGGTCATCGGGCATGGCGGGGGGCATCAAACCCTTTGGCCGGCGCGCTCCATCGCCGAGAGCGAAGGCGGCGAAGGGGGCTTTCAAGACGGACCGCAGCATCCTAAACCCGGGCCATGAACATCCAGCTTGCGCTTCCCGACCGCATTCCGCCCGCCGACCTCGCGGCGGTGGTGCTGCTGTTCGCCGCCTGGTTCGGGATCGGCTGGTTCACGGAACGCCCGCCCGCGGGAAAGCCCTCGGTTTCGGTGCTGATGATGATGTTCCGGCGCGAATGGATGGTGCATTTCATCACCCGCGATCCGCGCATCTTCGACGGCAACATCCTGGCCAGCCTGCGCGAGGGGACGGCCTTCTTCGCGTCCGCCTGCATGATCGCCACGGGCGGGATCCTGGCGCTGATCGGCAACACCGACCAGTTGCGCGGCCTGGCCGAGGGGCTGGCCCTGGAAGGCGCCGGCGGCGTTCCGTGGGAACTGAAGCTGCTGGTGCCGATGTTCTTCGTCGTCAACGCGTTTCTGAAGTTCGTCTGGTCGCACCGGCTGTTCGGATACTGCGCAATCATGATGGCCGCCGTGCCGAACGACCCCCAAGACGCCATGACCCGCGACCGCGCCATGCAGGCGGCGGATCTGAACATCACCGCCGCGCGCAGCTTCAACGCGGGGCTGCGCAGCGTCTACTTCGCGCTCGGCTCTCTGGGGTGGCTGGCGGGGCCATGGGCGCTGATGGCGGGCACCGCCGTGGTGCTGTTCGTGACCTGGCGGCGCGAGTTCGCCTCGACCTCGCGCCAGGTGATCATGCGCAGTCTGCCACCGCCCCGCTTGCCCGATCATGCCAGACTGCCAGGGTCAGGACCAAGGCCCCCGCAGCCGTAAGCGCGATGCCGACCACGCCGCTGGAAGCCCATCCCCACCCCGCCGTCAGCGCCAGCCCGGCCAGAAAGGGTCCAAGCGCGTTTGCCGCGTTGAAGGCCGCGTGGTTCATGGCGGCGGCCATGTTCTGCGCGCGTCCCGCGACATCCATCAGCCGGGTTTGCAGCGGGATCACCAGCCCCGCCCCCGCCGCCAGCAGAAACGAGGACAGCACCATCAGGGGCCAGTTGCCGACCGCCAGCGAGGCGAAGCCCTGCGTCGCGGCCATCGCGGCCAGGCTGACATAGGCCGCGCGGGTCTGGCCCACGCGTTCGGTCAGCCGCCCCGCGGCCCAGGTGCCCAGCGTGCCGCCGACGCCGAACACGCCAAGCGCCAAGGGGATCGCGTAGGAGGGCGCCTGCGTCGTGGCGATCATCGCGGCGGTGAGAAAGGCGTAAACGGCGAAAAAGCCGCCGAAGCCCACGGCGCCCACGGCCAGAAGCCACAGCACGCGCGGGTTGCGCAGGGCTTGCAGTTCGTCCCAGGGGCGCGCGTGGGGATTGCCGCCGACGCGCGGGGCCACCTTCAGGATCAGCCAGGCCGACAGCAGCGCGATAAAGCCCGGCAAGGCAAAGCCCCACCGCCAGCCGACGCTCTGGCCCAGCCAGCCCGCCAGCGGGACGCCCACGATGTTGGCGACGGTCAGGCCCATGATGACCTGCGCGGCGCCCCGCGCCCGATGCTCTCGCGGCAGGGCGTCGGCCGCGTAAAGCATCGCCACCCCCAGAAAGCCGCCATGCGGCAGGCCGGCCAGGAAGCGCATTGCGGTCAGCGTGGCCAGCCCCGGCAGGATCGCGGCGGCGATGTTCATCACGCCGTAAAAGGCCATCAGCGCCGCCAGATAGCGCCTGCGGGGCAGACGCGCCCCCAGGATCGACGTCAGCGGCGCGCCGATCACCACGCCCAGGGCATAGGCGCTGATGACATGACCCGCCTGCGGCTCCGAAATGCCGAGGTCGCCCGCGAAATAGGGCAAAAGCCCCATGGCCGCGAATTCCGACGTGCCGATGGCGAAGGCGCCAAGGGCCAATGCCGGGATGGCATAACGAAGATTGCCGTGTTCAGTCATGCGCGCGTTCCCGAGGGTGATCGCCCCAACATCTCGCTGCGGTGCAGCAATGACAAGACGCCTGCGACGTAAACCCGCCTTGCAGCGAATGCAACCGTCAGAGATGGCCCCGCCGCAACATGATCCAGACCACAACTGCCGAAAGAACCAGCAGGCCCAGCACGACAGAGGCCGCAAAGCCAAGCGCCCTGCCCTGCCAGCGCGACAGCTCGCCCAGGGGTTGCAGATGGGCGGTCAGCGCGCGGTGGGCGCGCGACAGCCGGGCAAGGTCCAGCTGGCGTGCGATCTTGGGCTGCGCGGACAGCTGGTCGGCCTGCGCCAGGGCGGCGGCCTGCCTGCGCAGTCGACGCGGCAAGGCCCCGCCCCGGCGGCGCAGCATCACATGCAGGGGCGGACGTTCGCCGCGCCGCGCGCCGCCGAACCGGGCTGCGAGGAGGCGCGACACCTCGTCTGCCATGTCGCGGATGTCGTCGGGACCGGTTGCGTGGCGTGTCATGGGCGGCAGTCTAGCCGCACTGGCAGCGCCGCGCCAGACGCTCTAGGATCGCGGCATGAAACTGAATCACACGATTTTCGGCGAAGCCGACGGTTTGCCGGTGCTGCTGGTCCATGGCCTGTTCGGACAAGGCCGCAACCTGGGCGCGCTGGCGCGCAGGCTGGCGGACCGGCGGCGCGTCGTCACGGTGGACATGCGCAACCACGGCGACAGCTTCCACCACCCGGACCACGGCTATCCGGCGCTGGCGGACGATCTGGCGGGGACGGTCGCGGATTTGGGGGGACGGGTCGATCTGGTCGGGCATTCCATGGGGGGCAAGGCTGCGATGGCGCTGGCGCTGACACGGCCCGAAATGGTGCGCAAGCTGGCGGTGCTGGACATCGCGCCGCTGGCTTACGGCCATTCGCAGACCGGGCTGATCGACGCGATGGAGGCGCTGGACCTGGCCGACCTGGACCGCCGCAGCGCCGCCGACGCCGCCTTGGCGGAACGGGTCGAGGATCCCGGCGTGCGCGCCTTTCTGCTGCAATCGCTGGATTTGAAGGCGGATCCCAAGGCCTGGCGGCTGAACCTGACCGCCCTGCGCGACCAGATGGACAAGCTGGTCGGCTGGCCCGAGGAATTGCCGAGGGGCAGCTTCGACGGCCCGGTCCTGGAGGTCGCGGGCGAGGCGTCCGACTATGTGACCGCCCGGGGCCAGGCGGCATTGCGCGACCATTTCCCGCAGGCGCGCGTGGTGCGCGTCAAGGGCGCCGGGCACTGGCTGCATGCCGACGCGCCCGAAGCCGTGGCGCAGATCCTGGTCAGCTATCTGGGCGAGGGCTGAGCGCGCCCCAGCAATCCAGGTCAAAGGTCGCGACCCCTGTGTCGCGCGGAGTCCGGGCGGTGACGCCGAAGGGAATAACCGTGCAGCCCGTCGTTTGCGCCGCCGCCTGTTCCATCAGCGGGCGGATCACCGCGACCGAGGGGCGGGCGGCAAAGGTCAGGCGCATGACCTGGGCCCTGTCGTCCTTGTGGAAAACCGCGAAGTCCATGCCTTGCAGGCGGATGTCGTGGCGGATCGCCCCCATCATCCGAGGCGAAGGGGTCGCGCAGGCCGCAAGCAGCAAAAGAAGAACAAGAACACGCATGACCCCCTGTCTGCCACAGCGGCGTTAAGGGCGGGTTAACGGCCGCCCTGCTCCTCCAGCCGGTCGGCCAGGGACTCGGCCCGCGCCGCCAGTTCGGCCATGGCTTCCTTCAGGTCGGACGGGATGACCGGGATCTCGACCCGGGTGGGATTGGCCTGCAGGCGGTTCAGGTGACGCTCGGCCTTTTCGGCCCGCTCCTCCAGCGTGGCCACGCGGTCGGCCAGCATCAGCCCGGCCAGCAGCAGCAGGCGCGGCTCGGGCGTGCGGCCGGCCTGCGCCAGGATCTGCTGCGCCTCGGCGTCCAGCAGGCTTGCCGCGCGTTGCAGCAGCCGTTCCTCTCCGTCCTGGGCGGCGACGCGGTATTCCTTGTGCCCGATGATGAAATCGACCTCGGCCATCTAGCGGTCCCCTTGTTCTGCATCGGTGTCCTCGGGCACGCCCGCGGCATCGCCCGCGATCTCGGGCGTGGCGGCGGCGGCCTCGTTCTCGGCCAGCAGGCGCTCGACCTCGGCCAGCAGCGTCCCCAGTTGCGCGGCCTCGGCGGCGCGGGCGGCGCGCAGGGCCTCGATCTCGGCCTCGAGGGCGACGCTGACCGCTTCGATCCGGTCGCCGTCGCCGGATGCCGCCTGGATCAGCGCGCGATTCGCGGCCGCCAGTTCGTCATTGGCCGCAGCCAGCCGCGCGGCCTGTTCGGCCAGATCGGGTCCGCCCGCGTCAGTCCCGGACTGCGACAGCTGCCTTGTCAGCGCCGCGATCCGCGCATGGGCCCGGTCAAGTTCGGCTTTCAGATCCTGATCAGGGGACGCATGGCCCATCCCGCCGCGGTCCAGAAACTGGTCGATGCGGTCCAAGGCGGCACTGAGGCGGCGTTCGCTGACAGAGATGTCGCTCATCGGCGGTCCTTTCAAAGCGTCTCCTTGGTTGTCGCATTGCCTCTGCCTCATGACAAGCCTGCCCGCTTGGCGCGCCGCGCCGGTCGGCCTATAAGGCGGGCGACGAAAGGAAGCCCCATGCGCGAAGCCACCATCACCCGCACCACCGCCGAAACCCAGATCGAGGTCGCGCTGAACCTCGACGGCACGGGCGTCTACGACAACCAGACGGGGGTGGGCTTTTTCGACCACATGCTGGACCAGCTGTCGCGCCATTCGCTGATCGACCTGACGATCCGCGCCAAGGGCGATCTGCACGTGGACGACCACCACACCGTCGAGGACACGGGCATCGCCATCGGCCAGGCCCTGGTCCGCGCGCTTGGCGACAAGAAGGGCATCCGCCGTTACGGCAGTTTTCTGCTGGCCATGGACGATTCGCTGGTCCGCGCGGCCCTGGACCTGTCCGCGCGCCCCTTTCTGGTATGGAACGTTGCGTTCCCGACCGAGAAGATCGGCACCTTCGACACCCAACTGGTCCGAGAGTTCTTCCAGGCCCTGTCCACCCATGGCGGCATCACCCTGCATGTGGACCGTATCCACGGCATCAACAGCCACCACATCGCCGAGGCGGCCTTCAAGGCCGTGGCCCGCGCCCTGCGCGAGGCGGTCGAACCCGATCCGCGCATGGCGGGCGTGTTGCCCTCGACCAAGGGGGCGCTGTGATGCGGGTCGCGCTGATAGATTATGAAAGCGGCAACCTGCATTCGGCGCAAAAGGCTTTCCAGCTGATGGGCCGCGACGCGGGGGCCGAGATCGTCGTGACGGCGGACCCCGCCGTGGCGGCGCGGGCCGACCGGATCGTGCTGCCGGGCGACGGCGCCTTTCCCGCATGCCGCACCGCCCTGGGCGAGGTGGACGGCATGGCCGAGGCGCTGCGCGAGGCCGTGCTGAACCGGGGCGTGCCCTTCATGGGCATCTGCGTGGGGATGCAGATGCTGGCGACCACAGGGCATGAATACCGCGAAACCGCCGGCCTGAACTGGATCGGCGGAGAAGTCGCCGCCATCGCCACGCCCGATCGTCAGGAACGGGGACTGAAGGTGCCGCACATGGGATGGAACGATCTGGTCATCGACCGGCCCCATCCCGTGCTGGAGGGGATCGCCACGGGCGACCACGCCTATTTCGTTCACGGCTGGCAGTTCCGGGTGGCGGACCCGTCGCATCTGCTGGCCCATGTCGATTACGGCGGGCCGGTCACGGCGGTGGTGGGGCGCGACAACATCGTGGGCACCCAGTTCCACCCCGAAAAATCGCAGGCGACGGGCCTGCGCCTGATCGCCAACTTCCTGCGCTGGAAGCCCTGACGGTCACCCTGCGGCATTCATTAACCGTCAAGCAAGATTAACCCTTCGTTAACCGTTGGCCGCTATGGCTGTTCTGACGGCCGACCCTGGTCGTTCAGCCCGGAACGTGCCGGGCCCCATGCCAGGACGACGGGTGTGATGGCTTACGAGTCTTACCAGTTCACGATGCTGACCTTGGGTCAGCCTGTCACCACGAAGGGCTCCGGCACCGAAACGGCGGCGCAGGCGCCATGGTCGAACGTCACGGGCGCGATCAACATGTCCGGCGCGACCCTGTCCACCGTTTCCATCGCTGACGACGACTCGCGTTTCCAAAGCGGCCGCTATGCGCCCGATGCGGCGGGCCAGACGCTGACAACGGCCGTCAGGTTCGGCAACGATGCCGCGCTGACGCCGGCCGGAACGGCGCTGTCGTTCCACACCACCTCGATCATACGGACCCAGAACGCCGACGGCAGCCATGACGAGTTCATGGCGCTGTTTCCCCGAAAGCACGAACCGAACGCGTTCGGCGCGGAACTGGGCGGACGGCATTCGGTCCTGCTGATCCCGGTCGCGCGGGCGAACGGAACCTTTCCGGTCTTCAGCCTGACCAAGACCTATACCTTCAAGGCCGTGCAGGGCGTCGGGCGTGCAAACGATTCCACGGCCTATGCGCCGCCCGCCGCCGTGACCTGCTTTGCCATGGGAACGCTGATCGGCACGCCCGCCGGACCTCGGCCGATCGAGGCGCTGCGGCCCGGCGATCCGGTTCTGACGCGGGATCGAGGGGCGCAGGTGCTTCGCTGGCACGGGGGGACGCATGTCTCGAAGGAAGGGCTGGAAATGCGGCCCAACCTGCGGCCGATCCTGATCCGCAAGGGTGCGCTTGGCGAAGGCACCCCCGGCAGCGACCTTGTGGTGTCGCCGCAGCACAGGATCCTGGTCCGATCCCGCATCGCCCACCGGCTGTTCGAGAATGCCGAGATCCTGGTGGCGGCCAAGCATCTGGCGGGGCTGCCCGGGATCGAGGTGATCGTTCCGCCGCAAGGCGTGAGCTATTTCCACCTGCTGTTCGACCGGCACGAGATCGTGCTGTCGAACGGCGCCTGGTCGGAAAGCCTTTACACCGGGCCGCAGGCGCTGAAATCGGTCAGCGACGCGGCGCGCCGGGAAATCATGGCCTTGTTTCCCCAACTGGCACGGGAAACAGCCACGGTCCCCGCCCGCCGCCTGCTAACCGGGCGCGAAGCGAAACAGCTGTCGGAACGGCAGTTGCGCAACATCGGCAAACGCCGCCTAGTCGAGTCCTTGTAAGGCGGATGTCCCCGGCACCGCCGAGGACAGCGCCCGTCACTTGACGGTGATGCGGCCGTCCAGGGCGGGCTTATAGGGCCCCTCCTGCGCGCCCAGATAGCCGGCCACGACCTCGGCCAGATCCGGTCCGAAGTCATAAGCGTTCCGGGCCTTCGTCTCGAAGACGTCATAGCCGTCGCCGCCCGCGCGCATGTAGTTGTTCGACACGACGCCATAGGTCGCGGCGGGGTCGATGGGCTTCCATTCGCCATCCGCCATGACCATCACGTCGCTGATCCGCTTGCCCGCCTCGGCCGCGGGATCGACGGTGTATTTCAGCCCCGCCACCTGCGCGAAACGGCCCGCGCCTTCTTCGTACTTGCTGGCCCCGTTTTCCAGGGCCGCGACCACATCGGCACCCTTCAGCTGAAAGGTCGCCAGCGTGTTCTGGAACGGCAGAACGGTGTAGACCTCGCCCATCGACACCGGCCCCTGGTCGATCGAGGCGCGCAGGCCCCCGCCATTGGCAATGGCAATGGTCATGCCCTGGTCCTTGACGCGATCCAGCATCGCATCGGCCACCAGGTTGCCCATCTCGCACTCCCGGACGCGGCAGCTGGTGCGGTCGCCGTCGATGGGGGCAGCGGTCTCGGCCACGACCTTCTGGCGAAGCTCCTCGATCGGCGCGGCCATTTCGGTGACGCGCGCGGCGATGGCCTCGTCCTCGGGAACCGAACTGTCCAGCAGGATCGGCTCGCCCTCGACCTTTGTCAGCTTGCCGTCGTCGTCAAAGGTCAAGGTCAGGTGGCCCAGGTATTTGGAGTATGCATAGGCGGTGACAACCGGCACCTCGGTCCCGTCCGGCCCGGCAACCATGGTGGGATAAGGCCCCTGGGCATCCTCCATGTCGCCCAGCAGCGTGTGGGAATGGCCGCCGATGATCGCGTCCAGCCCCGGGACCTCCTTCGCGAAGTCCTGGTCGCGCCCATAGCCCACATGGGTCAGCGCGATGATCTTGTCGACGCCTTGGTCGGTCAGTTCCTGCACATCGGCCTTGAGGCTTTCGATGTCGTCCTGGAAAATGACGCTGGGGCCAGGGGAAGCCGTTTCCGGCGTGTCCATCGCCAGCGCCGAGACGATGCCGATCTTCTCGCCGCCGACCTCAAGCGTGACGACATCGTCGACCTTGCCCTTCAGGACGTTCGATTGCGACAGATCCAGGTTGCCGGACACGACCGGAAATTCCACCCCGTCGGCCAGAACGGCCAGCCCTTCGGGCCCATCGTCGAATTCGTGGTTGCCGACCGCCATGGCGTCATAGCCGATGGCCGTCATGAACTCGACCACGTCCTTGCCCTTGTAGGTGGTGTAGAACAGCGATCCCTGATACTGGTCGCCCGCATCCAGAACGATGACATCGCCGCCCTCGGCCCGGATCCTGTCGCGCAGTTCCTCGACCTTGGAGGCCACGCGCGCCACGCCGCCGAAACATTCGCCCGCATCCTTGGCTTCCTGGTCGCAGGTGCTGTCGTATTCGTTGATCGCCTCGATCCGGCTGTGCAGGTCATTGGTGTGGAGGATATGCAGCACCGTTTCGGCCTGCGCCGACCCAGCGAAAAGCGCCGCGGCGGATACGGCGGTCAAAAGGCGGAATGCCATCGGTGATTCCTTTCTTGTCCCTGGGACTGAAAGGAAGATTGGCGCAGCCCGGTCCGGGGGTCAAATGACGGAATCTTGGCGATCCGCTCTCTTGACCCGCCGCAGGACACCGGGGCAAATGCCGCCATGATGATCTTCAAGGTTTTCCGCCCGGCGGAATGGGAACAGCTTCGAGCCGACGGCTCGACTCGCGGCGCACCGGTCGATCTGGCCGACGGGTTCGTGCATTTCTCGACCGCCGCGCAGCTTGGCGCCACGCTGTCCCGGCATTTCGCGGCCGAAAAGGATCTGGTGCTGCTGGCCTGCGATGCCGGGCGCCTTGGCGAGGACCTTCGCTGGGAACCCTCGCGAGGCGGGGATCTGTTTCCGCATCTTTATCGCGCGCTGAGGCTGGACGACATCGTCTGGTCGCGCGACATCCTGCCGGGCAGGAATGGCCACGACACGGGACCGCTGGAATGAAGCTTGTGGAAAAGATCGGCCTGGCTGCCCTGCACCGGCTGGACCCGGAACGCGCGCATGACCTGTCGATCCGTGCGCTTTCATCGGGGCTGGTGCCGCTGCCCGGGGCGCCGGTCGCGTCCGACAGGCTTCGCGTCCGTCTGGCGGGGCTGGACCTGCCGAACCCGGTCGGGCTTGCCGCGGGCTACGACAAGAACGCCCGGGCCGTGGCGCCCCTGATGCGCGCGGGCTTCGGCTTTATCGAGCTTGGCGCGGCCACCCCGCATCCGCAGCCGGGCAACCCGCAGCCCCGCCTGTTCCGTCTTTCCGAGGACCGGGCGATCATCAACCGCTTCGGCTTCAACAACGAGGGCGCGGAGGCGATCGCCGCGCGCATGACGGCGCGGGGGCCGGGCATCCCGATCGGGCTGAACATCGGCGCGAACAAGGACAGCACGGATCGGGCCGCCGATTTCGCGGCCGTTGTGGACATCGCCGGAGCCTCGGCCGATTTTCTGACCGTCAACGTGTCCTCGCCCAACACCGAACGCCTGCGCGACCTACAGGGCGCCGAGGCCCTGGCGGCCCTGCTGCGCGGGGTGTTGCAGGCACGCGACCGCCTGCCGCGGCGCCGCCCCGTCTTTCTGAAGATCGCCCCCGATCTGGATGATCGCGAGATCGCGGACATCGCCGCCGTCGCCCGTGAGTGCCGGATCGACGGCATCATCGCGACGAACACGACCCTGTCGCGCGACGGCCTGTCCAGCCGCCATGCGGCCGAGACCGGCGGGCTGTCGGGACGGCCGCTTTTCAAACGCTCGACTGTGGTCCTGGCAAAGCTCCACCGCGCCACGAACGGCGCGATTCCCCTGATCGGCGTCGGCGGCATCGCCTCGGCCGACGACGCGTGGGAGAAGATCCGCGCAGGGGCCAACGCGGTGCAGATCTATTCCGCGCTGATCTATCAGGGCTTTTCGCTGGTCGGGCAGATCGCCAACGGCCTTGATGAACGCCTGCGCGCGGCGGGCATGACCCTTGACAACCTGCGCGGCAGCGGAGCCGCCGACTGGTCTCAGAGGTAGTCCTCGCCAAGGCCCAGAAGCTGGTTCATGCTGTGCGACGGTTCCGAACATCCCGCGTCGCCGATCACCCGCGCAGGCACGCCCGCGACGGTTTTGCAGGACGGCACCTCGTGCAGAACCACCGACCCGGCGGCGATGCGCGAATGGTGGCCGACCCGGATGTTGCCCAGAACCTTGGCCCCCGCCCCGATCATCACCCCGTCGCCGATCTTCGGATGGCGGTCGCCATCCTCCTTTCCGGTGCCGCCCAGCGTGACCGAGTGCAGCATCGACACGTCGTTGCCGACAGTCGCTGTTTCGCCGATGACGATGGAATGGGCATGGTCGATCATGACCCCCGTGCCGATGACCGCCGCCGGATGGATGTCCACGCCAAAGCATTCCGAGCAGCGCATCTGCACGAAATAGGCCATGTCGAACCGTTCCTGCTGCCACAGCCAGTGCGCCATGCGATAGGCTTGCAGCGCCTGGAAGCCCTTGAAGAACAGGATCGGCTGCAACAGCCGATGCGTCGCCGGATCGCGGTCATAGACAGCCATCAGGTCGGCGCGCGCGGCATCCCCCAGTTCGGGCGTGCTGCGATAGGCCTGATCCGCGATCTCGCGCAGGATCTGCTCGCTCATCTCGCCGCTGGCCAGCTTCAGCGAAAAGCGATAGGCCAGCGCGGCCTCCAGGCTGGGATGATGCAGCAGCCCCGCATGGATCAACGCGCCCAGCAGCGGTTCGTCCCGAACCGCCGCCCGCGCCTCGTCGCGCAACTGGGACCAGATCGCATCGCGATCAAGTCCCAGGTTCTTCTTGGTGCCTTGCATGGTCATGCCGTCGGTCCGCGCCAGTGTTCCGCCCTTTTTAGCGCGAAGCGGCGGCAGAGGAAAGGACGGGCCGTCAACCCGGAAGCCGCAGTTCCAGCCAATGAACGGCAAGCTTGACCTTGCCGCCGGTAAACCCGCCCCCTTCCCCGGTCATCAGCAGGTTCGCGCCAGAGTAATAGGTCATCGGCGTCCCCAGCATCCCCCGCGCCCAAGAACCCGCGCCCTTGCCCAGGCCCTGCCCGAAGCGGTTGTTGGAATCTGCCGTTCCGAACCGCCAGGTCTGAAGCGAGCCGGTCAGGGCCTGCGTGACCCGCGCCACCGCGCCGATCACCATGGCGCCAGCCGGGATTGAAACGCCGGTGTTGAAGGTTGCGCCAGCGCCGACGGTCACCTCGCCCTCGGCCATCCCGAAGGCCAGACCCGATCCCAGAGCGCCGAAGGTCGCGGCGCCGATGAACCAGGACTGGCCGTCGAAGATCGCCTCGGCCCCCCGGTCCGCGACAAAGGCCCGCATCCCGCGCGAGGGGCTGACAAAGATCCACCCTCCGTTCGCGCCGACCGCGATCCGCCCCCCCTGCCCCGCCCAGGCACCGCCCGCGCCCGGCGGCACCGCCCAGCATTGCCCGTCGATCACCGCCCCGGGGGGCGTCGGCGTCGAGACGCTTTCCAGGACGGCATTGGTCAACCCGTCCAGCCGCATCAGCGCCTCGTTGACAGTGACATGCTTCTGGGCCTGCGCGGATTGAAGCAGCGGCAGCTGAAGGCGCATGGTTTCATTCGACATTGAAGTTCCTCTTGGCATAGGGGCCCGCGCCGAACTGGTCGGACAGTTGCGCAACAGCCACAGTGAAACCGCCGCCCCCATGGGCAGCGGCCCAGACCTGTTCGGGGACGGTATGGGTGGGCGTTCCGACATCCGCCTCGTGCAGAACGGCGCCGTTCTGGATCAAGCGCAGGCGATAGCGTTCGCGGACCTCGCCCAGCGGGATGTCCTCGCCCTCCCACCCGTCGCCATCGACGCGGCTGCGGCGAATCCAGGACAGCGTGCGACCATTGGAGCGCAGATGGCAAGGCGCATAGGGGCGCAGTCCGATCCCCCGCGTCTCGGTCGTCTTTGCGCGGTAGCTGGGATCGTCAAATGCCCGCCGCGCCGGACCGATGCGCCAGAAGCGTTCCTGTCCCCGCGCCGAGGGCGGCAGGCTCACCTGCTGGGCCGCGCCGTCCAGGATCACCACAACGCTGCCCTTGGGCCAGACCTCGGGCATGATGCCGTCGGTGCCCGCCTGCCCGCGCAGCCTGCCGCCGATCTCCCACAGATCCTTTTCCACCGGAATCGCGCTGGAAAACTGGATGACCTCCCAGTTCTCCGGCGAACCGTCGCCGATCGCCAGCGCGTTCGATCCCGCCAGAAGCGCCTTCATGCCGACCGACCGCAGCGATGCGTCCTTAAGCCGGACACGCAGCGGCGCCCCCCGGTCGATGATCCCCGGACGGGCGCGAAGCAGCGGCGTTTCGGTTCGCCCGATGAACGCCCGCTTTCTCAGAGTCGTGTTCAGTTCGAATCCGCCGTCGCTCTCGATCGAGGAATAGGCCACAACCGATCCGGGCCAAGGCTTCGCCGTCGCGGCCAGATAGGGCGCGTGCGGCTGTTCGTCGCCCTTGAGCAGCGGCAGGTCCAGAAACAGCGACCAGACCGGCAAAGTCGGGGTGTAACGGCTGATGATCCCGTCATCCTCGTTTGTCGCCGCCTGCCGATAGGCGCCAGGCTCGACACGGACCGCATCGACGGTGATGGCGCCCGCGCGCTCCACCCGGTCGATCCGCCAACGCTTCGGCTGGGCGCGCCCGTCATCCATGCGGATCACGTCTCCAGGCCCCAGATCGGCGGCGGATGGCGGCAGCGCGAAACGCGCCGTGTCGCGCGACACCACCGACTCCGCCAGCCACCGCTCCGCGATGGCCCGCCCTTCGGCCCGGGTCAGGGACATGGCGAATTCGCTGTCGCTTGCCGTGTTGTCATCCCCATCCGCCAGGCTGACCTCGGCGGTCGCGGTCGCATAGTCGCCACCCGCCTCGACATGGGTCAGCCGCAAACGTCCCGACAACTCGGCTTGCGCCTGCCGGACGGTCTGGAAACCGCCGACCTCCTCGCCGATCGCCAGATGCTCGCGCCCCAGGTCACGCTTCACCAACCCGTCCCGAGGCATGAACCGCAGCGATCCGTCGCGTTCGACCACGTCGATGCCATGCGCCAGCAGGATCGGCTGCAAGGCCGCGCGCGCCGTTTCGCCGCCGCTGACCTGGAAACCGCGCACGACCCCGCTGACGGCACCGGTGTCGAAATCCGCCACACCCGCCTCGCGGCAGATGTCGCCGATGACCGAATCCAGCATCACGGACCCTGCCCGCCCGTTCAGCCAGTGCCCGCGCTGCCAGGCCGGGCCGTCCGACCACAGATCCGGGCGGCCGGGAAAGGCCGGAAAGGGGCGCGCGTCCCAGCACCAGACGTGCGCCCGGTCCAGATCGACCATGCGCCGGCCATCCGTCATCGCCGGATTGTTGGCAGGCTTCGCCCAATAGGACGTGACCGCCCGGACATAGGCCGCCTGGATCGCATCGTCGCGCTGCCCGTTGGAATAATGCGGCAGCGTGCTTTCCGAACTCATGGCGTCCAGGAACTTGTTGGGCTGGTTGGTCGCCTTGTCCAGGGCAGCGCAGCCGTATTCCGTGAACCAGATCGGCTTCGACCCCGGCACCCACCCCGTCGCCTGCCGCGACCGAACGCCGTTCGGCCGGTCGTAATGCAGGTTCTGCCACCAGCTTTTCAAATCCTTGTATTTCCAGACCCAGGCCTCGTCATAGGCGCCATCCGTGATCGGCGTGCGCCGCTGCGCATCGCGGTCGGCATCGGTGGCGTAATACCAGTCGAAGCCCTCGCCCCCGCAGACATTGGCTTGCAGATAATCCGGGTTGCCGATGCGGCCCCAATGGGCGTCCAGGTGATCCTCGCCATCCCGCCAGTCGGACAACGGCATATAGTTGTCGATGCCGATGAAATCGACGGCGGGATGTGCCCACAGCGGGTCGAGATGGAAGAACAGCTCGCCTCCGCCGGGATGATGGCCGAAATACTCGGACCAGTCCGAGGCATAGCCGATCTTGACCTTTGGTCCCAAGATCGCGCGCGCATCCTCGGCCAGGCGGCACAACTGCTGCACGGCGGGATAGCTGTTCCCCGCGCCCCGGATCCGCGTCATGCCGACCATCTCGGAGCCGATCAGGAAAGCGTCGATCCCGCCCGCCGCCGCGCAGAGATGCGCGTAATGCAGGATGAAGCGGCGATATGACCACTCGTCGGGCCCCCGATAGCGCACCTTGTCGCCGTCCCGCACGAAATCGTCCACGCCGGCCGCGCCAAAGAACGCCTGGACCTCGGCCGCCGCAGCCGCCGTGCCATCGACCGATCCTGTCCGCCCCGGCGCCACCGAGGTCGTGACCCGCCCGCGCCAAGGCATGACCGGCTGTTCCTCGGCTCCGTAAGGATCGGGCAGCCCGTTGCCCGCAAGCTGCTCCATCAGGATGAACGGATAGAAGATCGCCTTCCGCCCCGATGCCGCGATGGCCCGCAGCCCTTCCACGACCGCCTGATCCGCGGGCGTTCCGCCATAGATCGGCCGGTCGTCGACCCGCGCAACCTGGGCCGCGGCCTGCCGGTCGATGCCCGCCGCCGTCCAGGGCATCTCGTCCCCGTCGGTCTCC
Organism: Paracoccus angustae; assembly: GCF_042648745.1. Lineage (NCBI taxonomy): Bacteria > Pseudomonadati > Pseudomonadota > Alphaproteobacteria > Rhodobacterales > Paracoccaceae > Paracoccus > Paracoccus angustae. The sequence continues at coordinate 171,290 of NZ_JBHRXY010000006.1, read as the reverse complement.
TTCTGCTCGACCTTGGGCCGAACGGTGCAGCGGTCGATGCGCAGGTCGCTGCCGAACCAGGACACAACCATCGACACCGATCCGACGTTCGGCAACTCGCGCCCCAGGATGTTCATCGAGGCCGTGAAGTCCGTCCCGCCCATCGGCGTGTTCACGTTCGTGGACCGCAGTTCGCCCAGACCCAAGTCCTGGTTGACCGGGGTCGTCGCCAGGGAATACTCGCCCGTGCCGGGGATCAGCGCGACTGCCCGCACGTCGCGGCACAAGCCGCTGCCGTCCTGAGCAGGCGCCGTGACCTCGAAGCTCAACTGCGGCATCCGGTTGCCCCAGGCCTCCAGGTTCAAATCCTCCAGCACCACATAGGCCAGGCCGCGATAGGCGGGCGCCAGATCCCCCTCATGCGCCGCGATGGCCGGATCGGGCCGCTGGTTCTCGTCGCCGTTGTAGACGCGCATGTTCAGATCGTCGGCCGAGATCTCCTCGCCATCCGCCCAGACCCGGCCGACGCCCAGGATCCGCCCCTCGCACAAGGCAAGCGCGACCGACAGGCGATAGCTGATCTGCGTGACCGTGGACCGGGGCGTTCCCTTGCCGCCGCCCGCATCCTCGGACCGCGCGATTTCCTCCAGGGGCGATGCCCAGACGACATGGCCGGGCAGCCGCATCTGCCCCCAGATGCGCGGGATCGGCGCGCCCTCGCCTGCGGTTTGCAGACGCAGGCGGTCGATGCGGCCGGTTTCCACGGCCTTCGAACCGCTGCCCAGCAGCCGCTGGTCGATGACCCGGCCCACCGTGGCGCCGACCGCGCGGCCGATGACCGCGCCCGACAGGCCCAGAACCGCGCCGCCGAAGCTTCCGCCAATCGACGCCCCTACGGCGGACAGCACGATGGTCGCCATTTCGGCCTCCTAAAGTCTTGGATTCAGGGAAAGCGGAACCGGGCTGCGATCCGGTTCTGCCAGGGCGTCGTCAACGGGCTGTCGATGACGCCATGCGCGTTATAGGCATGGATGAAACGCGGGGCCTCGCCCGCGCCGGACAGAATGCCCAGATGCTTGGCGACCGCGCCCGCCCGCATCCTGAACAACAGCACGTCGCCGGGCAGCCACTCGGCGTCGCGATCGACCGGAACCAGATGACGCAACGCGGCGGCCATCAGAACCTCCTGCGCCCCGCCCTCGCCCCAGTCGGGCGTGTAGGGCGGCGGCGCCTCGGGTTCGCAGCCATGGCGTTCCCGCCAGATGCCGCGGATCAGCCCCAGGCAATCGCAAGCGACGCCCTTGGTGCTGGCCTGGTGCCGATAGGGCGTGCCGATCCATGCCCGCGCGATGGAAACCACATCCTCAGCCACGGCTTCCTCCCGCCTGCGGCGCTATGATCCAGTCTTCGGACGGCAGATGAGGGAAGCCGCGGAAGTTCAGGAAGTTGCCGAATTTGTCGCGGCATGTCGCGGCCCGCTTGTCGCAACCCGCGACCAGCCGGACGCGATCGCCCGCGACCGGCGCGATCCCCAAACCCTGCCACAGCTCGATCTCGCGCCCGCCGCCCGCAAGGGCGATGTCGTTCTTGATCGTGGCGCGCAAACCCTCGGCTCCGCCCCCCAGGACCAGCAGGCGGCCCCGCTCGAACCAGCCCGCCTCATAGGCCGAAAAGCCCGAGAACCGCAGAACGCGCCCGTCCTCCACCTCGGCGATGGCGGCTTCCGCCGTGAAGGTCTCGCCCGACAGCGCCAGCTTGCAGCGGCCATCGCCCAGACGCGCCGAACAGCGGGGATGAAATACCCGGCCCCGCGCGGCGTTCAGCGGTTCCGACAACCCGCGAAGCTCGGCGCGGAACGCGCCCTGAGACCGCGAGATCTCGCCCAGGCTGCCCGCAAAGACCAGCCGCCGGGCGGACATGTCGGTCCAGTCCACCTCCCACATCCTCACCTGGGCACCGTCCCAGCGGCCCGCCAGCACGTCGCGTTCCGTGATCGCGTCGTCGGACAGCGCCCCTTCGGCTTCCGAATTGTCGACCGAAAGCCCCGTCGCCTGGACCAGCGCCCGGGCCGACATGCCGTGATCGGGGCGGAACCGGATCCCGTCGAAGGTCAGCACCGCGTCATGATCGGTAAAGCCCAGCACCATCCCGTCCGCGCGGCGCACCATCCAGGCGCGCGCAATCGTGGTCGCCGTCATACCCGCACCTCGATCACCGGAATGGCGGGCATCTCGCCCGCCTGGAAGGATGCCACCGACACCGCGATGCGGTCGGTATCGAACCGCACCGGCACGTCGAACTCATAGCCCGCGGTGATTTCGGCGCCGGGCTGAGGCGCCTCGGCGAAGGTGATCAGCCCCCGCGCGTGATCCACCGCATAGTGCGCGCCCGGATAAACCTCGTTGCCACCGATCCCGGCGCGCACCGTGTCCTTGACCGGCTTGCTGATCGGCCGCCCATAGCTGCCCGGCCCCGACGAATAGGTCTTGATCAGCTGAAAGACCTTCGTGACGCCATTCCCCTGGGCGATCACCTGATCGTCAAAGGCGGGCGTGCGCGACGGCAGGCAGCTCTTGTAGTCCGACCAGTCCTTCCACCGGAAGCCGTGCAACTGGCCGGCCCGCGCCTCGAAAAAGGCGACCAGAGCAGACAGGTCGTCCAGCGACCGCAGCCCCATGCCCGCGTCGTATCGGCGGCGAGCGTGGGCCCAAGGGGTGTTGCGCTCCTCGAACCCGCTGGCCAGGGCCACGATCTCGGTCCGGCGTTCGGGACCGCCGACAGAGCCGAAGGACAGGTTCGCCGGAAATCTTACCTCGTGAAATGCCATCTCGGCCCTCTCAGCTGTTGCGCTCGCCGCGCGCCAGGACGCGGCCAAGCTGGGCGGCGATCTGCGACTGACTGCGCTGGAAGCCCGCGACATCGGGCGTGGTCACGTTGACCGTGACGTTCATCGGCCGCGACCCGCCGCCGGCTGCGGCCACGCCCAGACGGCCGTCGGCGCCCCGGCGCAGCGGCATGATCGCCTCGGGGCCCGCTTCGCCCATCAGGCCGGTCGCGCCGCGCATCGGGAAATGCGTGGGCTGGCTGACCACCCCGCCCTTGGCGAAGGGCATCACGCGGCCTTGCACGAAGGCTCCGCCGTTGGCAAAGGGCATGGCCCCCGACAGCATCCCGCCCAGGCCCTGCGCCAGCGATCCCGCCAAGGCGTTTTCCACCGGCTTCATCGCCATGGAAAATACCGTGTCCGCAATCGACCGCCCGATGCCCTTCAGCGCATCCGACAGCTTTTCGCCGTCGAAGATCAGCCCGTCAAAGGCACGCCGCAGCCCGCCCTCGATGCCGCTGCTCAGCGATCCCACCTCGCGCGCGGTCATCGTCACCGACTGCCGCAACCGCTCCATCTCCGCCTCGAAGGCGGCGGTCATGCGGCTGGTGTTGCTGAAACCCTCGTCCAGATCGTCCAGGGTCGAACTGAACCCATCCTTGTTGGCCATAGCCCCTCGCCCCTTATCCAGATGTTTCCGTTGGCCCTTCATGCTGGCGCGCATCGGGATAGCGCGCGGCCAGTTCCGCCAGCCGGTCCCGCGTCATGGCGGGCGGGCCCGCCTCGACCCCCAGCATCAGCGCCAGCTCGGCGGGCGTCAGCGCCCAGAACTGATCCGGGCGCAGGCCCAGGCTCCGCATCCCGGCCCGCATCAGGCCGGGCCAGTCCAGGCCGCCGCTCATGCGGCGATCCGAAAGGCCCGCGCCAGAAGCTCGGCCGCGGCGCGCCCCGCGGCCACCGGTCCGCCGCCGATCTCGACCGTCAGCAGGTCGGCCGCCGTGCCCCGCCAGCCGCCGCCGCGCAGCCCCGCGACCAGCACCGCCAGCACGTCGCGGCTGCTGAAGCGGCCCGACTCGAACCGCGCGGCGATCGCCATCAGGCTGTCGGCGCCCAGGTCATGCTCCAGTTCGGCCAGGGCACCCAGCGTCAGCCGGGCGACATGGGCGGTGCCGTCCAGCACCACCTCGACCTCTCCGCGCAGGGGGTTCGTCATGGCAGCGCCACAAAGGTCAGCGCCCCCGCCGAAGCCATCGTCACCTCATAGGTCGCCTCGCCGTTGTAGCTGCCCGCATATTCCAGCGCGGTGATCTGGAACGGCCCCTCGACCGTGCCGAAATCCGGGATCACCACCTGGAACCGAGGCACCTCTCCGTCAAAGAAGATCTGCCGCGCCCGGCCGTCGGTATTGGCGTCCCGGAACACCCCCGAGCCGGAAATCGAGGCGCTGCGCACCCCCGCCCCGCCCAGCAATTCGCGCCAGCCGCCCTCGCTTTCCAGACTGGTCACATCGACCGTCTCGGCGTTGAACGACAGGCGCGAGGCGCGAAGGCCCGCAATGGTCTCGAACGCGCCGTCCCCGGTCATGTCCATCTTGATCAGCAGATCGCGTCCATTCTGTGCCGCCATGGCTTTTCTCCTCAGCCCAGATCAATCCGCGCGCGAAAGGTCAGATCGACCCGCCGCGCCGCACCGTTTTCCACCCGGCGCGCCCGGGCGCGCAGGAACCACAGGGCCGTCAGCCGCCCCTTGCTCAGCGCCAGTTGCGCCTGGTCCAGCGCCTCGGCCACGGCGGCGGCGGCAGCCTTGACGGCAGCGAAGCCCCCGTCCTGCCCGGCCCCCGACAGAACCGAGACGACGAAGTCATGCCGCGATCCCGCCGCCGTCATGTCGCCCGCGTCCGCCACATCCTCGGGGCCAAGCGAGACATAAACGCCCGCAGGCGCCTCGACCGGCATGGCGTCGAAGATCGAATCGCCCACCAGATCAAGCAGCGCCGGATCAGTGCGCAGATGCTGGTAAACCGCCCCTTGCAGGGCGACGCTTGCCGCATAGCTCATGCCTGTTTCTCCTCTCGGGCAAAGCAGGTCAGCCACAGGCCGGACGCGTCGCGCTCGGCCACGGCCTCGATGGCGAACAGGCGCGGCCCCATCCGCAGCCGCTGGCCCGCCGCCGGGCGGCGCGGATCGCCGGCACGCGCGCCCCGCACGGTGATCCGCCAGGACACCACGCTTTCGGGACCGACCTCGGCGCCGCGTTCCTGCCCCGCCTGCGCCTTCATCTCGGCCCAGAGCGATCCGATCCGCTGCCAGACCACGCGATAGCCGCCCATCCCGTCGTCCTGCCGGGCCGATCCCTCAAGCTCCAGCCGGACGCTCAGCTTCGGCACGCTCATCGCCGCGCCTCGCGCGCGCCGCGCCCGGCCAGGGTGCGGACCTGCCGCCAGCGTTCGATCAGGGCGCTGACGCCGAAGGGCATCGCGCCTTTCGCGCCATCCTGGCCGCGATCCTCGTAATAGCGCGCCGCCAGCATCAGGACCGCCTGCGCCAGATCGGGGGGAACCGCCGCCCATGTGTCGCCAAAGCCCGCGGTGAAGGTCACGCTGACCAGACCCAGGCGCGGCACATGCGGCAGGATCACGCCGGTGGGCAGGATCATGGGCCGCTGTCCATGCGGCAACAGCCGCCAGTTCTCGGGCGGGACTTCCGTCACCGTGCCCATGCCGTCGTCGATCTCGATCCTTTCGACCGACACCACCGGGGCCAGCGGCAGGGTCTGGCCCAGCCGGTCGCGCCAGTCGTCCAGTTGCATCCGAAAGCGCCGCGTCAGCAGCACCTTGCCCGTGCGCGCCTCGATCGTGGCGATCGCGGCGCGCAGGAACCCTGCCAGGGCCGCATCCTCGGCGCTGTCCTCGGCAATCTCGAAACCCGTTCCAAGCCGCAAATGCTCGCGCAGCGCCGCGACAGGCAGCGCCCCGGCCGCAGGCGCCGTTTCCTCGATCAGCATCATCTCGCGAACCTCCCGTCTTGCTGTCCGCTCGTCATCCACCGGGACAAGGCCCCAAGGCCTTGCCGTCGCTTCAAGACGGGAAAGACCGCGCCCGCGCGCCAGCCATCAGCACGCGCGGACAGTTGCAAAGCCAGAAATGGCCAGCGACCCGCGCGCGGTCTTTCCCTCACCCGTTCCCGCGATCCGGGATCAGGCGAACTGCAACAGCTTGACGGCGCGGAAATCGGTCACGCCGCCGCCCACGCGCTTGGTCGCATAGAACAGCACATGCGGCTTGGCGCTGAACGGATCGCGCAGGACGCGCAGGTCGGGACGCTCGACGATGGTATAGGCGGCGCGGAAGTCGCCAAAGGCCACGGCCAGCGCATCGGTGCCGATGTCGGGCATGTCCTCGCTGATCAGCACGGGATAGCCCAGCAGCTGCGGGGTCTGCCCTGCGGCCAGGGCATCGGTCCACAGGAAGCGGCCGTCGCTGTCCTTCATCTTGCGGATGACCGCCGCCGTTTTCGAGTTCATGACGAAGCTGGCATTGACCCGGTATTCCGCGCCCAGCGCATAGATCAGGTCGATCAGCGCATCCGCAGGGGCGGCGGGGTCGAACCCGCCTGCGTTGCCCGTCTCGATTACGCCGATGGTGCCCGCGCCCGCCGTCGCGTCCAGCGCGGTCGGATAGGACAGGATGCCCTTGGGCTTGGCCACGCCGTCGCCCGCGACAAAGGCCGCGGCCTCGGACCGGGCGAACTTGTCGGCGATGCGCTCGGCCAGCCAGGCTTCGACATCGAAGGCCGCGTCGTCCAGCAGGCGCTGGCTGGCCTTGGGCATGGCCGACAGCTCGTGCAGCGGAATCGAGATGCGCTCGATCTGACCCGGAGTCGTCTCGGCCGTGTCCGTTTCGGTCGCCCAACCCGCGCCCATCTCGTTCTTCTCGACCAGCACCTCATAGCTGGCGGATTCGATGGCCACCACATTGGCCAGCCTGCGCAAGGATGCGCCGGACCGCAGCACGTTCTGCACCGTTTCGGCCACCTGGGGCGCGGCCAGGAAGCCGCCGTCGCTGGCGACCGTCAGGCCCTTCTCCTCGATGGCCAGGCCGCGCAGCCCGTCATCGTCGCCGCTGCGCAGATAGGCGTTGAACGCCTTCTGATGGGGCACCTCGACCTCGGCGGTGGCGGACAACGGGGTGCGGCCACGAAGGGCGGTCTTGCGATCAAGCATGGTCATGCGTTCGTCCTGTGCACTGAGTTTCTTCTGGATGTCGTCACGAAAGCCCTTGAGTTCGCTGACGAACCCCAACATGGCCCCCTTCAGGTCGGCGGCCGTGCCGCCACCCTCCGCGGCTTTCACCTCGGTCATGGTCTTTCTCCTCATCGCGATGATCGGGGATGCCGCCTGTCTTGGCTGCCCCTGCCTTCAGACCGCCGCAGCGATCCAAACCCTTGGGGTGGGATTCCGCCCCCACCCTTGAACCTCAAACCCGCAAGGCTTCCGCAGCCGCCACGAACAGGGCCGCCACCTCGCGCAGGTCGTCCGCCTCCTTGCGGCCCACCTTGGCCTCGGGCAGCATCGGGAACGTCACCAGCGACACCTCCCACAGCTCGACCTCGGCCAGCACCCGAAGGCCCTGCCTGTCGCGCTCCGCCCGGATCGTGCGATAGCCGATGGACAGCCCGTCGATGGCGCCCGCCCCAATCAGCGCCGCGGCCTCGCGCGCCTGCGCCACCTCGGGCAGCAGCCGCCCCTTGACCCACAAGCCCTTCTCGTCCTCGCGGATCTCGTCCCAGACGCCGATGGGCTTTGCCGGATCGTGCTGCCACAGCATTCGCACCTTGTCGCCCTTGGCCGCCAGCCGCGCCAGGGATGCCGCAAAGGCCCCCGGCGCCACCGCGTCACCGCCCTGGTCGGTCAGGCCGAACAGGCTGGCATAGCCCTCGATCGCCTGCCCGTCGGTCAGGACCGGCGCCCCGCCCGCGAATTTCACCTCAAGTCCCGGAACCATCCGTCAGCCTCCTTTCGGCGCGAATTCCAAAATGCCCTGCACCGCCTGCGTCAGGATCACCGCCACGACGCCGTAAACGGTCATCCACAGCCGCCGCTCCAGCCCCTCGATCAGCGCCTCGATCCGCTCCAGCCGCTTTTCCACGGTGCCGAATTGCAGCGCCATGATCCGTTCCTGGGCCTCGAACCGCTGGTCGTGCCAGCCGAAGCTGTCCTTGACGAAACGCGACCCCTCCATGGGATCACGCCTCGGCCAGAGGCGGCAGGCCCAGCAGCGCCCGCTTTTCCGCATCCGTCAGGAACAGCGCCTCGCCGACCCGCCTCCACTGCTGGTCCCTTTCCTCGGCAAGCGCCGGAATGCGGTCGGGATCGGGGCGCAGCTCGATCTCGGCGCCCAGATGCTCTGACAGCCACCAGGCGACCGAGGCCGCAACCCGCGTCGCCAGCGGCAGCACCGTCAGGCGATAGAACGCCCGATGCGCTTCGGCATAGTTGGCATAGGTCGCGTCCCCCGGGATCCCCAGCAGCATCGGCGGCACGCCGAAAGCCAGCGCGATCTCCCGCGCCGCGGCCATCTTCGTCTCGTGGAACTCCATGTCCGAGGGAGAGAACCCCATCGGCTTCCAGTCCAAGCCCCCTTCCAGCAGCATCGGACGCCCGGCGTTGCGCGCGCCCTGGTGGTTCATCTCGATCTCGCCCACCAGCCGGTCGTATTGCTCGGGCGACAGCACCCCCTGCCCGTCCACGCCCTTGTAGACGATCGCGCCCGAAGGCCGCGCCGCATTGTCCAGCAGCGCCTTCGACCAGGCCGAGGCGCTGTTGTGCACATCCAGCGCCACCGCCGCCGCCTGCATGGGCGACAGACCGTAATGGTCATCCTGCGGATGAAAGGATTTCACATGGCAGATCGGATCGGGACTGCCCGTCATGTCGAAGCGATGCTTGCGCCCCCCGACCGAATAATCGTAGGCCACGGGCCAGCCATCCGAGCCCGGCACGATGCTCATCCGGTCGGACCGCAGCACGTGCAGCTCCTCGGGCAACCCCTGGGCACCCAGGCCCGCCGCCTCGACATAGCCGTTCCCCGACAACAGCATCTGCCCGAACAGCGCCTCGAACAGCTCGGCCCGGCCCTGCCCCGGATTGGGCCGGCGCAGCAGATCCAGCACCGGGTGGATGTCGTAACGCCGCTCGCGATCCTCGCAGACCAGCGGCACCGCCGCCGCCGCCTCGGCGATCAGCTTGACGCAACGAAAGCCCACCGGATTGCCCACGAACCCGCCCCGCGTCAGGCTGGCGGTGTCCCGCGACGACCAGACCGCGCGGCCCGCGCCGCTGGCAAGGGCCACGACCCGGCCGGTCGCGCTGGCCTTCCTCTCTGGCGGGGGCGCGTCCTTGCCCTCCCGCGAAAACAACCGAAACGCCATTTCTCGCCTCCATGCCCATGAAAAAGGGCCGGCCCTCAGGCCAGCCCCCTTCATCTTCGTCCAAATATCCCGCGGGGGTCTGGGGGCGCGAAGCCCCCAGCCTCACAACCGACGCATCTGCGGACGACGCCAGCTCGCCCCCGGCTCGATCACCAGCTCGTGGATCGCCCAGACCAGCGCATCCAGCCGGTCGGGCGATCCCCGCCCCTCGAACCCGCGCACCGTCATCTGGCACATCTGGTCCTCCAGCGCGCCCAGCCCGCGCAGGTGCCTGACCCGCCCCTGCTCATAAAGCGCCGCCACCGGCTCCGCCCGCAGCCCCTTGCCCCGCCCGGCGCGCAGCGCCCGGAACGGCACCAGGGGATCCACCTGCCGCACCACCGTCTCGACCAGATCGCCGCCCTGGTTCACCTCGGCCACCAGCCGCTCGGCCCCATGCCGGTCCATCGCGGCGATGGCGGCACGCGCCCAGTCCAGCGGCCCGCCCTTCACGGTCGCGTCCTCCAGCACATAGGCGCGCCAGTCTCCCGGCTCGCCCTCGGCCACGACGCCCGCGACCACGATGCCGCATTCGTCGCTGGCCTTGCCCGCCGTCACCGCCGGATCGACCGCCACCACGACGCGCGACAGCTTCGGCGCGCGGTCCACCCGGCAGCCCTCCAGCATCGCCGTGGTCCACAGCGCGCCTTCCACGTCGTCCAGCAGCACGCCGTCCAGTTCCTGCCGCCCCAGCCGCGTCCCCCCATACCGAGACGCCACCTCCGCCAGAAAGCTTTCGGCCAGATAGGCGCGGTTCGCATCCGTCGGCGCATGGGTCGTGACGGTCGAGGCATTGCCCAGGATCCGCTTCAGCACGCCGACGTTGCGCGGCGTGGTCGTGACCACCTGCTGCGGATGCTCGCCCAGGCGCAGCGCGAATTGCAGCATGTCCCAGACATCCTCGGCCTTCTTCCATTTCGCCAGCTCGTCCGCCCAGGCCGCGTCGAACTGCGGCCCGCGCAAGGCCTCGGGCTCATGCGCGGAATAAACGGTCGCCGTCGCGCCATTGGCCCAGACCAGCCGCTTGCGCCCGGCCTCCCAGACCGGCCGCCGGTCCGGGGGCGAGCAGGCGAGGATCCCGCTTTCCCCGAACACCATCACCTCGCGCACCTGGTCGAAGGTCTCCCCCACCAGGGCCACGCGATGACAGCGCCCGGGTGCGGCGGCACTCGGTCCCTCGACCATCCGCCGCACCCATTCGGACCCGGCGCGGGTCTTGCCCGCGCCGCGCCCGCCCATGATCACCCAGGTCTTCCAACAGCCCTCGGGGGGCAACTGGTGGTCCAGGGCCCAGAATTCGAACAGCCAGGGCAACGCCATCAGCGCGTTTTCCGACAGCCCGCCCAGGAACGCGTCAACTTCCTCCGGCGCGGCGGAGGCAAGCCAGGCGGCGCCCGATTTCATCTCGTGCCGCGTCAAGGTCGAGGCCGCCGCCTCCGATCCCGCCGGCGATATCCTTGCGTAACTTGTCAACCCTGTTCCTTTCCGCCATCAGAAGACCGACCGCCTCGCGGACGACCTTCGCGGTTTGCATGGCTTCCTTCAGTTCGGCGGGATCGACGGCCCCGCTCTGCCGGGCCTCCAACGCGGCCTCGTGACGCTTGAGATCCTTGACATAGGACCAGAACAACCCTTCAGCGACCGCGATGGCCTCGCTGGGATCCATCGCCGCCTCCGCACTCGCAACCGGCTTCACGCCCGTCCGGGCCGGGTGATCCCCGGCCGCGAACGGTCCTTCGGGATCAGCGATCCCGCGCCATTCCATATCGTTCATGCAAACTGTCCCGCCTCGTGTCCTGTCCGCACGAGCCGAAAACTGAAAAAGCGGCCCCAAGGGTCGCCCCCCGGCCGCTTGCCCACTTTTCCCAGCATGTGAATGTTCTACTTCAGGGCGTTCGGTAAGTCAATCGCTAAACCGCAGGGCGCACGGTCAACCAGGGATAAATCATTTCGGACAATCACTTGACCTGCGCAACACCCCACGCAACACCTGCCGGAACCGGCCCGGCAGGCGCAACGGGATCCGCCGCTCACACGTCCTTGGTGCCCTTGCTCTTGCCCCGCGCCTCGGTCGCGGCGGCAATGGCGTTGGCCGCCTCGTCCTGCATCTTCTGCGCGAATCCCACCATCTGCGCGGCATAGGCCTCGGCCCATTCGGGGAAATGCCCCGACTTCATGGCCTGCGCGCGCATTTCCTCGCCCTTTTCGCGCATCTTCTGGAACTGGTCCTCCCAGGTGGACTGCATGACCTGCCACTGGTTGCGGACGTTTTCGCCCGCTTCCTCGAAATAGCCACGGATCTGGCGGTTCATCTCGTCCTGGCGCTGCATGGCGGTCTCCTGCCACTTGCGCGCGCTGGCCAGCATCTCGTCGTTGCGGGCGGTCATCTGGTCCTGCCACTCGGCCACGCGCTGTTCATAGGTGCGGGCGTTCTCGGCCAGGGTGGAAAACATATCGGACAGTTTCATGGCGCATCCTCCTGAAAGGCGACGGCCCGGCGCGGTTCACGCCATGAAAAAGCCCGCCCCTTGCCCGTCAGCCTGCGCAAGGGAACGGGCTTTGTCAAACCCCTTGAACCGCTTGCGCCTATCCGTCGCCCTGCACGGGGCTGGTCGGATCGCCGCCCTGCTGCCGCTCGATCTCGCGCCAGCGCGCCACGGCGGCGTTGTGTTCCTGAAGCGTGCGGGAAAAGGTATGCCCGCCGGTCCCGTCGGCCACGAAGAACAGGTAATCCGTGCTGTCCGGGTTCAGCGCCGCCCGGATCGCCGCGCGCCCGGGATTGGCGATCGGCGTCGGCGGCAGGCCCTCGATCCGATAGGTGTTATAGGGCGTGGGCGCCGCCAGTTCCGACCGGCGCAAGCCGCGGTCCAGAACCCCCCGGCCATTGGTGACGCCATAGATCACCGTCGGGTCGGTCTCCAGCCGCATCCCCTGCTCCAGCCGGTTGACGAAGACGCTGGCGACCTGAGGCCGCTCCTCCGGCAACCCCGTCTCCTTTTCCACGATCGAGGCCATGATCAGCGCCTCCTCGGGCGTTTCATAGGGCAGGCCGAAGGGACGCGCTTCCCATTCGGCGGCCAGGATCTCGGATTGCCGCTGCGCCATCTCGGCCAGCAGGGCGGTGCGGCTGCCGCCCTTCTCGACCTCGTAGGTGTCGGGGGCAAGGCTGCCCTCGGCCGGGATGTCCTCGACCTCGCCGGTCAGGAAGGACGCGGCCTTCAGCGCCTCGACCACCTGCCAGCTGGTCACGCCCTCGGCCATGGCCACCCGCAGCCGCGCGCCCGGCTTGTCCACGGCGGCCGCGATCGCCTCGGGCTGGTCCTCGGTCGCGGGGTTGTAGCGCGCCATTTCCTCGAAGGCGCCCGTTTCGGGGTTCATGTCGCGCAGCAGCACGGTGTTTTCCCGCACCCCCACGCGCACCAGAACCTCGGTCCCGCAGGTGGACGGCCCGCCCGCCGTGATCACGTCGACGATCTGGCTCATGCTGGCGTGCGGCGGCACCAGATAGCTGCCGAACTTCAGATCCCGCGCGCGGTCCAGGTAATCCGTCCCCGCCCGAAAGACATATGAATTGCTGATCGCGCCCTGTTCGACCAGTTGCTGGCTGACCGCGTTCAGGCTGGCGCCGGGCGCCACCTGCACGCATTGCGCCACCGCGCTCGGCCCCGGCCCGCTGAACTGGTGCTTGGCCCAGGCCACCGCCGCCGCCGCCGCGATCAGCAGAACGATCAGCAGCGTCAGGAAATTGGACGCGATGTTGCGCCAGATCATTCCCGGACCGCTCCCAACACCAGCGACGCGTTGGTGCCGCCAAAACCGAAGCTGTTCGACAGCGCCACATCCACCTTGCGCCGCACCGCCGCGTTGGCGGCCAGATCCAGTTTCGGCTCGACCGCCGGGTTGTCCAGATTGATCGTCGGCGGGCAGATCTGGTCGCGCACCGCCAGCACGCAGAAGATCGCCTCGACCGCGCCCGCCGCCCCCAGCAGATGCCCGATGCTCGATTTGGTGGACGACATCACGACATTGTTCGCATGGTCGCCCAGCAGCCGCTCGACCGCGCCCAGTTCGATGGTGTCGGCCATGGTGCTGGTGCCATGCGCGTTGATGTAATCAATCGCCGAAGGCTCCAGCCCGGCGTTCTTCAGCGCGTTCCGCATGGCCCGGAACCCGCCATCGCCATCCTCGGAAGGCGCGGTGATGTGATAGGCATCCCCCGACAAGCCGTAACCCAGCACCTCGGCATAGATCTTCGCGCCCCGCGCCTTGGCGTGCCCGTATTCCTCCAGCACCAGGCAACCCGCGCCCTCTCCCATCACGAACCCGTCGCGGTCCGCGTCATAAGGGCGGCTGGCCGCCTGCGGATCGTTGTCGCGCTTGGTGGACAAGGCCTTGCAGGCGTTGAAGCCCGCGATGCCGATCTCGCTGATCGGGCTTTCGGCCCCGCCCGCGATCATCACGTCGGCATCGCCCAGCATGATCAGCCGCGCCGCGTCCCCGATGGCGTGCGCGCCGGTAGAACAGGCCGTCACGACCGCATGGTTCGGCCCCTTGAAGCCGAACCGGATCGACACCTGCCCGGACACCAGATTGATCAGCGCGCCGGGAATGAAGAAGGGCGAAACCCGCTTGGGCCCGCGCTCCTTGATCAGCACCGCCGTTTCCGCGATCGAGGTCAGCCCGCCGATCCCCGACCCGATCATCACGCCGGTCCGCTCGCGGTCTTCCTCGGTCTGCGGCTCCCAGCCGGAATCCTTCACCGCCTGTTCGGCCGCGGCCATGCCGTACAGGATGAAATCGTCGACCTTGCGCCGGTCCTTCGGCTCCATCCAGTCGTCGGGGTTGAAGGTGCCGTCGTGGCCGTCGCCGAAAGGGATCTCGCAGGCGTATTTCGTCACCACGTCCTTGGGATCGAAGCGCGTGATCCGCCCGGCGCCGGACTGCCCGGCCAGCAGCCGCTCCCATGTGGCCTCGACGCCACAGGCCAGCGGCGTGACCATCCCCAACCCGGTGACAACAACCCTGCGCATCCGCGATGTCCTTCAAGCTGCCAATTCGTTCCGGCCCTGATACACGCGGCGCAAGAGCCGCGCAACGCCAGCGGAACCAAACCGGCAGGCATTCACCTTTGCCGAAATACCCTCGGGGGGTCCGGGGGGCGAAGCGCCCCCGGCCTTCGCGGGACGCAAAACTCAGATCAGCCCTTCGGCCCGGAAATCCGCCCGCAGATCCCGCTCCGGCCGGGGCCCGACATGGCCGATCACCTCGGCGGCCGCGATGCAGCCCATCCGGCCCGCCACCGCCAGCGGCACGCCCAAGGCCAGCCCATAGATCAGCCCCGCCGCGAACTGGTCCCCCGCCCCCGTCGCATCCACCGGCACGACGCGATGAACCGGCGCCGTCACCCGCTCGCCGTCGCGGATCAAGATCGCGTCATCGCCCGACCGCGTGCAGATCACGGTTCCGCAATCGGCGGACGCCAGACGCAGCGCCTCCTCCAGATCGGCGACCTGGTACAGCGACTGCCATTCATGGACATTGCCGATCACGTAGTCCATCGGACCGGCCACCAGCCGCCGGAAATCCGCGCGGTGCCGGTCCACGCAAAACGGATCGGACAGCGCGATCCCCGCCTGCCCGCCCGCTTCGTGACAGGACCGGGCGGCCTTCAGGAAAGCCTCTTTCCCTTTGGGCTTGTCGAACAGGTATCCTTCAAGAAACAGCCAGCCAGCCCCCTGGAAAACGGCGGGATTCACGTCGTCCGGCCCCAGTTCGGCGGAAATCCCCAGATAGGTGCTCATCGACCGCTCGCCATCGGGCGTGACCAGGATGATGCTGCGCGAGGTCGGCAGCTGGTCGCCCGCCACCGGAGGGTTGACGAAAACCGTTCCCGCCGCCTCGGTCTGCTCGGCATAGGACAGGCCCAGCGGATCGTCGGCGACCCGGCCGATGAAGGCGGTCCGCAGTCCCAGCATCCCGATCCCGGCCAGTGTGTTCGCCACCGACCCGCCCGGCACCAGCTTCGACCGCGCGCGCCCCGGCCCGTGGTCGTCCGCCTGCGCGGCCATCAGGTATTCCGACCGTTCCCGCTCGATCAGCTGCATGATCCCCTTCCGCACCCCCAACGCTTCCAGCCGTGCGTCGTCCGTGGGCGAGATCACGTCCATCACCGCATTGCCGATGCCGATCACATAGGGGGTGGTCATGCGGTCTTCTCCTCGTAGGGGCACAAGTCGTGGATGGGACACACCGCGCAGCGCGGGCGGCGGGCCTGGCAGATATAGCGGCCGTGCAGGATCAGCCAGTGATGGGCGTTCTGCTGAAAGCGCGCGGGCACGTTGTCCTCGATGGCGCGTTCCACCTCGTCCACGTCGCGGCCGGGCGCGACGCGGGTGCGGTTGCCCACGCGGAAGATATGCGTGTCGACCGCCTGCGCGGGATGGCCGAAGGCCGTGTTCAGCACCACGTTCGCCGTCTTGCGCCCCACCCCCGGCAGCGACATCAGCGCCGCGCGGCTGTCGGGAACCTCGCCGCCGAACTCCTCGACCAGGATGCGCGACAGGGCGATCACGTTCTTGGCCTTCTGGCGGAACAGGCCGATGGTCCTGATATGCCCGGTCACGCCCTCAAGCCCCAGGTCCAGCATCTTCTGCGGCGTGTCGGCCACCGCGAACAAGCCCCTGGTGGCCTTGTTCACCCCCACATCCGTGGCCTGCGCCGACAAGGCGACCGCCACAACCAGCGTGAACGGGTTGCTGAACTCAAGCTCGGTCTCGGGCTTCGGGTTCGCCTCCGCCAGGCGCGAGAAGATCGCGGCTTGCTGGACAAAGGGCAAGGGCTGCGGCAGGCGGCGGATCTGAACCATGGCCCCGTGCTTTTGACCGCCCCCGCCCGCCAATGCAAGCCCCGCCCCGGATGCGGGGTTTGTTCCGCCGGTCCAAGGACTTCCCCAAAGGCGCGGCTTCCCTTTCGCCCGAAACTGGCCCACCGTGGCGGCGTTGACCGGCGGCCGCAGAATCGCGGCCGCCACCAAGGCAAGGGGCCAAGCGCCCGCCGCAAGACCGGAAAGGACGATCCCATGAATCTTCGCGTCACCACCATCCTTGCCGCCACGGGCCTCGTGGCGCTTGGCGCCTGCGCCCCCACCACCGGCATGGACGGCACCACCACCGGCATGAGCCGCACGCAGCAGGGCGCCCTGGCCGGGGCCGCCGTCGGCGCCGTTCTTGCGGGCACGCGCGACAGCGACCGCAACAACCAGGGCCGGGACGCCGCGCGCGGCGCGATCCTGGGCGCGGCGGCGGGCGCCATCGCCGGCAATATCCTCGACCGTCAGGCGCAGGCGCTGCAACAATCCGTCAGCAGCAATGTCCAGGTCGTCAACCGCGGCGACCACCTGCAAGTGATCCTGCCCGAAGGGATCCTGTTCGCCACCGACTCGGCCGCCGTTACCGGACAGGCGCAAAGCGATCTTTACGCCGTCGCGCGCAACCTGAACCAGTATCCCAACAGCCGCGTGCAGGTCGTGGGCCACACCGACAACACCGGCTCGCAGGCCTACAACATGGATCTGTCGCAGCGCCGCGCCCAGTCCGTGGCCAGCATCTTGACCGCCGCGGGCGTGGCCCCCGCCCGGCTGGTCGCGACCGGCCAGGGCATGAACCAGCCGATCGCCTCGAACGGCACCGCCCAGGGCCGCGCCCAGAACCGCCGGGTCGAGATCCTGATCTTTCCGACCCGCTGATCGCCCGGTCGCGCCAAGCGAAACCCCCGGTCTTTCGACCGGGGGTTTTTTCTGACCACTGTCCGCCCGATGTCAGTTCAACCGGCGCGCCACGTCTTCGATGGCGTCGTCGATCCCGGCGGACCGCTGTCCGGCCGCCACCTGCTGCGCCAGCAGGGCCGAGGCCGCAGCCACCGCCGCCTGCACGGCCCGGTCGCGCACCGCGCGCACGGCATCGCTTTCGGCGCTGGCGATCTGGTCCTCGGCAGCCTTCAGGCGGCGCTCGATCGAGGTCTTGAGGTCGGCCTTCGCCTTGGCGGCCTGCGCCTCGGCCTCGCGCTTGGCATTGGCCACGATCTGCTCGGCCTGGCCCGCCACCTCGCGCTGGCGGCGTTCGAAGCTGGCATAGATCTCCTGCGCGTCCTCGCGCAGGCGCTTGGCCTCGTCCAGGTCGCGGCGGATGCCGTGGGCGCGCTGGTCCAGCAGGGCGCCGATCCGGCTGGGCACCTTGAAGTACAGCAGGATGCCCACGAAAACCAGGAACGAAACCAGGACGATGAAGTCCGTGTTCCCCAGAGAGAAGAACGGACCCGTCGCGGCGAAGGCCGGGCTCGCGGTCAGGCCGGCGGCAAGAACGGCAAGCTTCTTCATTGCAGGGCTCCCTTCATGCGGCTGTCCACCGCCCCGTCCACCGCAGCCTGATCGACCACGCCGCCAAAGGCGCGGACCAGTTCGGCGGTGACATCGCGGGCAACCTCGCGGGCGTCGTTGACGGCCGAATCGCGGATCTGCCGGATGCGCTGTTCGGATTCCGCGAGGCGCGCGGCGATCTCGGCATCGGCATGGGCGATGGCGGCGTCCAGTTCCTTCTGGATTTCCGCGCGGTTCGCCGCGACGATCTTGCCCGCCTCGGCGCGCGCGTCGGCCAAGGCCTTGTCATAGGCGGCTTCGGCCTCTTTCGCCTTCAGCTTGAATTCTTCGGCCGCCATCAGGTCGCCGGTGATGGCGCCCTGGCGGTCGGACAGGACGGCGCCGATGCGCGGCAGCGCGACCTTGGCGACGACCCAGTAAAGAACGACCATGGCGATGACCAGCCAGAAGATCTGGTTCCCGAAGGAGGTCAGATCCAGCTGGGGCAAGCCCGTGGCCGTCTCGGTCTCGCCATGCGCGACAGACGACGCCACGCTTTCGGTATGTTCGGCCGCGGTGCTGGCGGCCTCTTGCAACAGGCTGATCATATGCCAAACCCCTGGCCTTGAAAGTCACGAAGGGGCGGGGCGAAACCCCACCCCGCCGCAAGGATGGCTTGGGATCAGACCGCGAACATCAGCAGAAGCGCGACCAGGAACGAGAAGATCCCCAGGGCTTCGGCGAAAGCCATGCCGATGAACAGCGTGGCGGTCTGGCCGGCGGCGGCCGACGGATTGCGGAGCGCGCCCGCCAGGAAGTTGCCGGCGACGTTGCCCACACCGATGGCGGCCCCGCCCATGCCGATGGCGGTCAGGCCGACGCCGATGTACTGGCCCAGTTCTCCGATATTGCCTTCCATGATGATGCTCCTTGCGGTTGGAAGTGGTGAAATCAGGGTGAAGGCGGCGCGGGTCGGCGCCGCCAGGAATGCTGCGCGCCGGTTCAGTGCGACGGGTGCAGCGCGTCCTTGAGGTAAACGCAGGTCAGAATGGTGAACACGTATGCCTGGATGAAGGCCACCAGGACTTCAAAGGCATACATCCCCACAACCGCGATGATCGAGATGGGCGCCACGGCGGCAATGGCCGCGAAGCCGGCGAAGACCTTGATCACGGCGTGGCCCGCGATCATGTTGCCCGCAAGTCGGATGGAATGGCTGACGGGACGCACGAAATAGCTGATCACCTCGATCACGGCCAGCACCGGGCGGATCGCCAGGGGCGCCGAGCGGACCCAGAACAGATCCAGGAAATGCGCGCCGTTCTTGGCGAAGCCGATGGCCGTCACGGTCAGAAACACCGCCAGCGCCAGAACCCCCGTCACCGCGATATGCGAGGTCACCGTGAAGGCCATGGGCAGCAGGCCCAGGAAGTTGGCGAAAACCACGAACATGAACAGCGTCATGATGTAGGGAAAGTATTTCAGCCCGTCCTTGCCCGCGATGTCGCCCACCATTTTGTGGATCATGCCATAAGCCATCTCGGCGATGGACTGGCTGCGGTTCGGCACGATGGCGCGGCCGCGGGTGCCCAGCACCAGCAGGGCCAGGGTGGCCAGCACCACGGCGAACAGCCACAGCGTCACGTTGGTGGGCGTGTACCAGTGGACATCACCGTCGCTGAACAGCGGGCGCACGATGAACTGGTCCATCGGATGGAAAGACAGGCCGGTTGCCTCGCCTTGCGCTTCTGTCGCCACGATCAGTCCCTCTCGTCGGTGCCCGGCGGCTTGCCGGACGTGCTGCCAAGCTCGGCCGCCGTGCGCATCATCACCTTGATGCCGGCCACGAAGCCGAGAAGTATGAACAGGATCAGCATGACCGGCAACGTGCCGAACAGCCAATCCAACCCGTATCCGATCCCGGCGCCCAGCACGATGCCGGCGACGATCTCGGTGACCATGCGCCAGGCGACATGCGCCTTGTCATAGCCCGCCATCGGCGTGTCCGCCTCCGGCCTCGAGGTCATTCTGGACAGCCGCTCCTCCAGTTCGCGCAGGCGGGCGGCATCGGCCGCCTTGTCCGCGTCGTTCCGGGGCTTCTCGGCCATCTGTCACGCCCCCGTGTCGGTTGGGGGGGTGTCTAGGTTGGAACACGCCCCGAGTCAAGCAACTGAGATCGTCCGCCAAGCCTTTGTGCTGAAACGATATTCCAAAATCCGCCCTTTGCGGACCGCGGCTTGCAATCCCCGGCCCGGCTCGACATTATTCAACCGCATAGTTGACCATTCCGGCCCGCGGCGGCCCAAGGACACGGATGACCACCCCCTTGCCCGACCGGCTGGACATGATCTTCGCGGCCCTGGCCGATCCCACCCGGCGGCGCGTCCTGTCCATGCTGCTGGAGGACGACATGGCCGTCAGCGACGTGGCCGCGCCCTTCGCCATGAGCCTTGCCGCCATCTCGAAGCACCTCGCGGTGCTTGCGGCGGCGGGGCTGATCCGGCAGGAACGCCGGGGGCGGATCACCTGGTGCAAGCTGGACCCCGACGGGATGCGCGCGGCCTCGGTCTGGATGGGGGGCTTCGGGCAGTTCGATCCGGTGGACCTCGACGATTTCGAACGCTTTCTGGAAGCCGAGATGCAAAGCTGGACAGAGGAATGACCGCCCGCCCCGACATCCTGTGCATCGGCGCGATGCTGTGGGACGTGATCGGCCGCGCGCCGCACCGGATGGCGCCGGGGGCCGACGTGCCGGGCCGCATCCGCCACATTCCCGGCGGCGTGGCGCTGAACGTGGCCGTGGCGCTCGCCCGCCGGGGACTGCGCCCCGCCGTCCTGTCCGCCGTCGGCCGCGACCCGGAAGGCTGCGCCCTTGTGGCCGAGGCCGAACGGCTGGGCGTTATCACCGCGCATCTGGCCCGCGACACCGGGCTGCCCACCGACACCTATATGGGCATCGAGGACAGCGAGGGCCTGATCGCCGCCATTGCCGATGTCCACAGCCTTGAGAACGCGGGCACGGCGATCCTGACGCCGCTGGACGCCGCGCTGTCGGGCTGGACCGCCCCGGTCGTCCTGGACGGCAACCTAACCGCCGATCTGCTGGACGCCGTTGCCCGCGACCCCCGCCTTGCCGGGGCCGACCTGCGCGTGGTTCCCGCCAGCCCCGGCAAGGCCGAGCGGCTGGAGTCCCTGATCGCCGCCCGCCGCGGCTGCTTCTATCTCAACCGGCTCGAGGCCGAGATCCTCGCGGGCCGCGCCTGTTCCGACGCCGCCACCGCCGCGCAGGCCGTGGTGGCGCGCGGCGCGGCGCGCGTGCTTGTGACCGACGGTCCCCGCCCCGCGGCCGAGGCGATGGCTGGCGCGCCCGCCCTGACCTGCCCCCCGCCGCCCGTCGCCGTGGCCCGCGTGACCGGGGCCGGAGACTGTTTCCTTGCGGCCCATCTGGCCGCCGAACTGGCGGGCCGGCCGCGCGACGCGGCCCTGCGCCAGGCCGTCGAGGCCGCCGCCGCCCATGTTTCTGGAAAGGACGTCCCATGACCGCCCCCCTCACCCTTTCGCCCGAAGTCGGGGACGCGCTTGCCGCCGGCCGTCCGGTCGTGGCCCTGGAATCGACGATCATCACCCACGGTATGCCCTATCCGCAGAACCTGGACATGGCGCGCCAGGTAGAGCAGGCGATCCGCGACGGCGGCGCGGTGCCCGCCACCGTCGCCGTGATGGGCGGGCAGATCCATGCGGGGCTGACGGACGGCGCCTTGCAGGCCCTGGCGCAGACGCCCTCGGACCAGGCCATGAAGCTGTCGCGCGCCGATCTGGCCGTCTGCCTGGCGAATGGCCGCACCGGCGCCACCACTGTCGCCGCAACGATGATCTGCGCGCGTCTGGCGGGCATCCGCGTGTTTGCCACCGGCGGCATCGGCGGCGTGCATCGCGGGGCGGAAACCAGCTTCGACATTTCCGCCGACCTGCGGGAACTGGCGCAAACGCCGGTCACGGTGGTGGCTGCGGGCGCCAAGGCGATCCTGGACCTGCCCAAGACCTTGGAGGTGCTGGAAACCCTGGGCGTCCCGGTGATCGCCTATGGTCAGGACGAGCTGCCCGCCTTTTGGTCGCGGTCCAGCGGCATCAGGGCGCCCCTGCGCATGGACAGCGCGGACCAGATCGCCGCCGCCGCCGCCATGCGCGCGCGCCTTGGCCTGAAAGGCGGGCAACTGGTCGCCAACCCCATCCCGCCGGAGGCCGAGATCCCCGCCGACGTGATCGGCCCTTTCATCGAGCAGGCCCTGTCCGAGGCCGAAGCCCGGCGCATCGCCGCCAAGGAGGTCACGCCCTTTCTTCTGCAACGCATCTTCGAACTGACCGAGGGGCGGTCTCTCGCCTCCAACATCGCCCTTGTCCTGAACAACGCCCGCCTTGCGGCGCGGATCGCCGCCGCGATGACCCGTTGACCGCCCCGCCCGTCCCGGCGTAAGGCTGGGCGTGTGCGCGGCTGGCGGAATTGGTAGACGCAGTTGGTTTAGGTCCAACCGCTCCGGCGTGGGGGTTCGAGTCCCTCGCCGCGCACCAGAAATCCCCGGTGCCCAGGTCGCAGGCCGCGCCAAGCGCAGCCCGGTCCCCGTCGTGCTTCAGCGGCAGTCCAGCGTCACCTCGACCGGGTTTGGCACCAAGTCCAGCATCGCGCCGCTGCTGGCGTCCACGCCCGCGCCGATAATTCCGCCGACGAACACGTTGCCCGCCATCGCGGCGCTGCCGCCGGGGGCCACCCGGTTCGTGACGCGGATCTGCTGGTGCTTGCAGCCCTCTTTCGTGACCAGCACGTTGAGTTCGGACTTGCGCGGCACCTTGAACGAACAGGGCGTGTTGTTGCAGGTCTGCCCGTCGCTCATTTTCACCTGCGCCCCGGTGGGGGTCGAGTTGACGACAAGCGTGTCGTTCGATCCGCGCGTAATGGTTGCGCAGCCCGCCATCGACAGGATGGCGCAGGCGGCAATGATCGGTTTGAACATGAGAACCCTCAAGGATGAAACAAGCCCTGTCTGCAGAAAAGCGCCTGTTCCATCAACACCTGATATCCAGATGATTTTATGAAACTTTTTAGTCGGTCTTCAGGACTCCGGCCCTTTCCTCAGGCTGCTTTCCCGTCTTGACTTTTGACCGTCCGGTCAGCAAACTTCCCCGGTACCTATCTATCGACAGGCAGCAGGAGGGGTTATGAACATCGACCTTTCGCGCCGCGGCTTCTTACGGCTGGCGGGTGCGGGGGTTGCGGCGACGTCGCTGGGGGCCATGGGCTTCGGCGAGGCCGAGGCGGCGGAACAGGCGCATGTGCGCGCCTTCAAGCTGGCCACGACCACGGAAACGCGCAACACCTGCCCCTACTGCTCGGTCGCCTGCGGGATCATCATGTATTCCAAGGGTGACGTGAAGGCGGGCGAAACCGCCGAGCTGATCCATATCGAGGGCGACGCGGACCACCCGACGAACCGCGGCACGCTCTGCCCCAAGGGCGCGGCGCTGAAGGATTTCGTCCATGCGCCGACGCGCCTGACCAAGCCGCGCTATCGCGCCGCGGGGGCCGGCGAATTCCAGGACATCACCTGGGACGAGGCGCTGGACAAGATCGCCCGCGCGATAAAGACCGACCGCGACGCCAACTTCATCCAGACCAACGAGGCGGGCGTGCCCGTCAACCGCTGGACGACGACCGGCTTTCTGGCGGCATCGGCAACGACAAACGAAACCGCATGGCTGACCTACAAGACGGTCCGGTCCATGGGGATCGTCGGATTCGACAACCAGGCGCGCGTCTGACACGGCCCCACGGTGTCCAGTTTGGGCCCGACATTTGGCCGTGGAGCGATGACCAACTCCTGGACCGACATCAAGAACACCGACCTCGTGGTCGTCATGGGCGGCAACGCCGCCGAAGCGCATCCCTGCGGCTTCAAGTGGGTGACCGAGGCCAAGGCGCATCGCGGCGCCAAGCTGATCGTGGTCGATCCGCGCTATACCCGCACGGCCTCCGTGTCGGACTATTATGCGCCGATCCGTCCGGGCAGCGACATCGTGTTCCTGATGGGCGTGATCCGCTGGTGCATCGAAAACGACAAGGTGCAGTGGGAATACGTCCGCAACTACACCAACGCCTCGTTCCTGGTGAAGGACGAGTTCGGCTGGTCCGACGGGCTTTTCACCGGCTATGACGAGGAAAAGCGCGACTACGACAAGTCCTCCTGGGACTACAAGCTGGGACCGGACGGCTTTGTGCAGACCGACCCCACGCTTCGGGATCCCCGCTGCGTCTGGAACCTGCTCAAGGCGCATGTGGACGCCTACACCCCCGAATTCGTGGAGCGCATCTGCGGCACGCCGCGCGACAAGTTCCTCGACATCTGCGGCATGATCGGCGAATGCTCGACGCCGACGAAAAACATGACCTCGATGTATGCGCTTGGCTGGACCCAGCATTCCAAGGGCGCGCAGAACATCCGCGGCATGGCGATGCTGCAACTGATCCTGGGCAACATCGGCGTCCAGGGCGGCGGCATGAACGCGCTGCGGGGCCATTCCAATATCCAGGGCCTGACTGACATCGGGCTGATGTCGAACCTGATCCCGGGATACCTCAACATCCCGACGGAAAAGGAAGCGGACTGGGCGACCTACATGTCCACCCGCGGCTTCAAGCCGATCCTGCCGGGCCAGACCAGCTATTGGCAGAACTACAGCAAGTTCATGGTCAGCTTCATGAAGGCCATGTGGGGCGATGCCGCCACGGCCGAAAACGACTGGGCTTATCACTATCTGCCGAAGCTCGACGTGCCCGCCTATGACGGGATGCGCATGTTCGAGCTGATGGCGAACGGCAAGGTGAACCTGTATTTCTGCCAGGGCTTCAACCCGATCCTGTCCTTCCCCAACCGCGGCAAGCTGACCGAGGCCTTTTCCAAGCTGAAGATGCTGGTGGTCATGGATCCGCTGGCCACCGAAACCTCGCATTTCTGGGAAAACCACGGCGTCCACAACGACGTGGACACCGCGTCCATCCAGACCGAGGTTCTGGAACTGCCCACCACCTGCTTCGCCGAGGACGAGGGCGCGCTGGTCAACTCGGGCCGCTGGCTGCAATGGCACTGGGCGGGCGCGACCCCGCCGGGCGAGGCCAAGCACGACACCTGGATCATGGCCAACATCTTCCAGCGGGTGAGAAAGCTTTACCAGGAGGAAGGCGGGGTTTTCCCCGACCCGATCCTGAACCTGACCTGGGACTATGCCGACCCGAACGAGCCGATGCCCGACGAGTTGGCCAAGGAAATGAACGGCCGCGCGCTGGCGACCGTTTACGACACCGCCGATCCCGCCAAGGTCGTGGCCGAGGCCGGGCAGCAGCTTGCCAGCTTCGGGCATTACCGCGACGACGGCACCACCATGGGCGGCTGCTGGATCTATGCCGGCAGCTGGACCGAGGCCGGCAACATGATGGCGCGGCGGGACAACTCGGACCCCGGCGACACCGGCGCCTTTCTCAACTGGTCCTTTTCGTGGCCCGCGAACCGTCGGATCCTGTACAACCGCGCGTCCTGCGATCCGCAGGGCAGGCCCTGGGATCCGTCGCGCAAGATCATCGAATGGACGGGCGAGAAATGGGAAGGCTATGACGTGCCGGACATCCCGGTCACGGCCAAGCCGGGCGAGGTCCATCCCTTTATCATGAACCCCGAAGGCGTTTCGCGCCTGTTCAGCCGGGGCATGATGCGGGACGGCCCCTTCCCCACGCATATGGAGCCTTTCGAGGCCCCCATCGCCAACCCGTTCAACGCGCGGATGCGGGGCAACCCCGTGGCGCGGGTCTTCGAATCCGATGCCGAGAAGTTCGCGGCCATCGGGGATCCCGAATTCCCCTGCGTCGCGACCTCGTACCGCCTGACCGAGCATTTCCACTACTGGACCAAGCACAACCCGGTGAACGCCGCGTTGCAGCCCGAGTTCTTCGTGGAGATCAGCGAGGAGCTGGCGGCCGAGCGGGGCATCGAGCGGGGCGGCCGCGTCCGCGTCTGGAGCAAGCGGGGCGAGGTCTGGGCCAAGGCTCTCGTGACCAAGCGGATCCGGCCGATGCAGATCGACGGCAAGACCGTTCACGTGATCGGCATCCCGCTGCACTGGGGCTTCATGGGCGCGGCGCGCAAGGGCTTCGGCCCGAACAGCCTGTCTTCGCAGGTCGGCGACGCGAACGTGGAAACGCCTGAATTCAAGGCCTTCATGGTCAATATCGAACCCTCAGCCGAGGAGCCGGTGGCATGAGCGAAACCGCGCCCCAACCCAGAACGGCGGTTTCCAACCCGCCGGTTCAGCCCGTCGGGTCGAACCTGCTGCCTTCCGACGTGGTCCGCATCTCGGCCACCAAGGACGTGCCGCAGCCCGAACGGCAGCTGACAAAGGTCGCCAAGCTGATCGACGTGTCCAAATGCATCGGCTGCAAGGCCTGCCAGTCGGCCTGCATCGAGTGGAACGACACAAGGCCCGAGGTCGAGGAGAACGTGGGGATTTACGAGAACCCCCACGACCTGACGCCCGACATGTTCACCCTGATGCGCTTCACCGAATGGGTGAACCCGGAAACCGACAACCTGGAATGGCTGATCCGCAAGGACGGCTGCATGCATTGCGAGGATCCGGGCTGCCTCAAGGCCTGCCCGGCGCCCGGCGCCATCGTGCAGTATTCCAATGGCATCGTCGATTTCATCCACGAGAACTGCATCGGCTGCGGCTATTGCGTGACCGGCTGCCCCTTCGACATCCCCCGCATCAGCAAGGTCGATCACAAGAGCTACAAATGCACCTTGTGTTCCGACCGCGTGGCCGTGGGCCAGGGCCCGGCCTGCGCCAAGGCCTGCCCCACGCAGGCGATCGTCTTCGGCACCAAGGACGACATGATCGCGCACGCCAACGAACGGGTCGAGGATCTGAAGTCCCGCGGCTACGACAATGCCGGGATCTACGATCCCCCCGGCGTCGGCGGCACGCATGTCTTTTATGTGCTGCACCATGCGGACAAACCCTCGATCTATGACGGGCTGCCGGACAATCCGCGCATCTCGCCGGTGGTGGAAGGCTGGAAGGGGATCACCAAGACCGCCGGTCTGGCGGTGATGGGGGTGGCTGCGGTCGGCGCCGCGATCCACGGCATCTTCGCCCGCGCCAACAAGGTGGCCGAGCACGAGGAGCGCGAGGCCGAGAAGCTGGTGCGGTCCGCCGACGACGGAGAGAATGTGTGATGCCACGCCCGATCTATTCCGAACCGGGCGACCGGATCGAATCCGTCAAGCCGGTGACGGTCAGCCGCTACCGGGGCTTCATCCGGGCGAACCACTGGATCACGGCGGTCACGCTGATCCTGCTGCTGATCTCTGGCTTGGCGTTCTTCCACCCGTCGCTGTATTTCCTGACCGGGTTGTTCGGCGGCGGGCAGAACGCCCGCTGGCTGCATCCGGTCATCGGCGTGGTGCTGTTCGTCAGCTTCATGGTGATGTTCGTTCAGCTGTGGCGTCTGAACCTGCCCAAACCCGAGGATACCACCTGGGTCGCGCAGATCGGCGACGTGATGAAGGGCAACGAGGAGAACCTGCCCGAGCTTGGCAAGTACAATGCCGGGCAGAAGTTCATCTTCTGGGCCATGACGATCCTGATTGTCGTGCTGATCGTCTCGGGCGTGATGATCTGGGAACAGTTCTTCGGCGAACTGGTGACGATCCCCATCCGCCGCTGGGCGGTGCTGACCCATTCGCTGGCGGCGGTGGCGATCATCCTGGTCTTCATCCTGCATGTCTATGCGGCCTTCTGGACGCGCGGCACCCTGCGGGCGATGACGCGGGGCACCGTCACCGGCGGTTGGGCCTATCGCCACCACCGCAAATGGCTGCGCGAACTGGCTGGACGGCGTTCGAACGGCCCGGCAGAATAGCCCGAACGGCAAGTGGCCGGTCCGGCCCGGAGAAAACATGAACAGCACTCTCAATCCCGATCCTTCGGTCATCGGCGGCGTCCCCACGGCGCCGCTGGCTTTTTTGCCCGAAGCCGCGGCGCTTTTCGACAAGCGCGCCGGGCGGTTCGCCTTTCTGGCGGATCATGGCGGCAATCTGGCGCCCTTTCTGCGGTTTCTGGCGGACCTGACCGGCTTGCAGGCGCCGCTGGCGCGCGACCTGCCCGCCGTGACGCCGGTTCCCGCCGACCGCATCCGCATCGCCCGCGAAAGCCGCATGCCCCCCATCGACCGCGCGGCCCTGGCGGCGGACGAAGGAATGCACGCCACGCTGGACCGCTTCCTTGCCGAGGCGGCGTCGCTGGACATGCCCGAACCCGCGCGGCTGGCCTTGTCGGCGGTGACGGCGGCGGGGATTGCCGATCGGCACTGGCTTCTGGACAACATCCTGTCGGACCGCATCCCGGACGACAGCGCCGCCCCGCACCTGTTCGTCGCCGCGGCGGTGCAGGTGCATCTGGCGCAGCTGGCGGCCACGCTGGACGCGACGCGACTGGTCAGGATCGGGACGGGCACCTGCCCGACCTGCGGCGGGCGGCCGGCCACCTCCTCCGTGATGGGCGCGGCGGGCATCGAAAGCACCCGCTATGCGACCTGCGGCTGCTGCGCGACCCGGTGGAACGAGGTGCGCGTGGTCTGCCTTTGCTGCGGTTCCACCAAGGGCATCAGCTATCGCAGCGTCGAAACGGACGAGGCGACGGTGAAGGCGGAACTGTGCGGCGAATGCGGCAGTTGGGTGAAGATCCTCTATCAGAACAAGAACCCCAGCCTGGACCCGATTGCCGACGACGTGTCCAGCCTGGGCCTGGACATGCTGATGAAGGACACGGATTTCCGGCGCGGCGGCTTCAACCCCTTTATCGCGGGCTATTGATGACGGGCTTCCGCGCCCTGCCCTCGGTCGATCAGGTGCTGCTGTCCCCCCTGGGGCAGGCGCTGATCGACAGCCACGGCCGCGCGGCGGTGACAGGCGCCCTGCGCGCCCGGCTGGACGCCGCCCGGGCCGCGATCAAGGGCGGCGCCGACGGCGGCGCCGAGGCCGCGCGCCTGCCGCATCTGCTGGCCGCCGACCTGGCGGCCGCCGCGCAGTCCCGGCTGCGCCCGATGCTGAACCTGACCGGCACCGTTCTGCACACCAACCTGGGCCGCGCCATTCTGGCGGATGACGCCATCGCCGCCGCCAGCGCCGCCATGGCCGCGCCGCTGGCCCTGGAATTCGACCTCGACACCGGCGGGCGCGGACAGCGCGACGACCACCTGCGCGGGCTTCTTTGCGAACTGACGGGGGCCGAGGACGCCACCATCGTCAACAACAACGCCGCCGCCGTGCTGATCGCGCTGAACACCTTCGGCCAGGGCCGGCAGGCCATCGTGTCGCGCGGCGAACTGATCGAGATCGGCGGGGCGTTCCGGATGCCCGACATCATGGCGCGCGCCGGGGCGCATCTGGTCGAGGTCGGCACCACCAACCGCACCCATCCCCGCGACTACGAAGGGGCGATCACGGCCGAGACGGGACTGATCCTCAAGGTCCACACCTCGAACTACCGGATCGAGGGCTTTACCGCCGAAGTCCCCGCCCCCGACCTGGCGCAGATCGCGAAAAAGGCGGGCGTGGTGCTGCTGAACGATCTCGGCTCCGGGTCGCTGGCCGATCTGGCCGCTTACGGTCTGCGCCGCGAGCCCACCGTGGCCGAGGCGGTGGCCGAGGGCGCGGACCTGATCACCTTTTCCGGCGACAAGCTGCTGGGCGGACCGCAGGCGGGCTTTGTCGTCGGTCGCCGCGACCTGATCGCGCAGATCAACAGGAATCCGCTGAAACGCGCCGTCCGCCTGGACAAGATCCGCATCGCGGCGCTGGAGGCGACCTTGCGTCTGTACCGCGACCCCGACCGGCTGGCCGAACGCCTGCCTGTGCTGCGCCACCTGTCGCGCCCGCGACCCGACATCGCCGCCCAGGCGGCGCGGCTGGCCCCGCAGGTGGCCGCGCTGCTGCCGGATTTCGCCGTGACCGCGACCGGTTGCGCCAGCCAGATCGGGTCGGGGTCGCTGCCCACGGACACCATCCCGTCCGCCGGGCTGCGGATCACGGGCGCGGGCGGCGACGCGCCCGACCGGCTGGCGGCGCGGCTGCGCGCCCTGCCTCGGCCCGTTGTCGGCCATATCCGCGACGGCGCGCTGATCCTGGACCTGCGGACGCTGGACCGCGACAGCGACCTGCTGGACGCGTTGTCGGCATGATCGTCGGCACGGCGGGGCATATCGACCACGGCAAGACGGCCCTGGTCAAGGCGCTGACCGGCACCGACGCCGACCGCCTGGCCGAGGAAAAAGCCCGCGGCATCACCATCGACCTGGGCTTCGCCTATGCCGACCTTGGCGGCGGCGCGGTCACGGGCTTTGTCGATGTGCCGGGGCACGAACGCCTGATCCACACCATGCTGGCGGGCGCGGGCGGCATCGACCTGGCGCTGCTGGTGGTGGCCGCCGACGACGGCGTGATGCCGCAAACGCGCGAGCATGTGGCGATCCTGGACCTGCTGGGCATCACGCGCGGCATCGTGGCGCTGACCAAGGCCGATCTGGCTGACGCGCCCCGGCGGACGACGGTCGCGGCGGAAATCCGAAAGGCGCTGGCCGGTACCGCCCTGCACGACGCGCCGATCCTGCCGGTCTCCTCTCTGACGGGCGAGGGCATCGACGCCCTCCGCGCCGCCCTGACCGCGGCCGAGAGGGAAACCGCCGCCCGCCACGCCGACGGCCCCATGCGGCTGGCCGTGGACCGCAGCTTCACCCTGTCCGGCGCGGGCACCGTCGTGACCGGCACCGTCCTGACCGGGCGCGTGGCCGTGGGCGATCTCGTTGTGGTCAGCCCCACCGGGCTGGCCGCCCGCATCCGCGCCATCCATGCCCAGAACCGCCCCGCGACCGAAGGGCTGGCCGGACAGCGTTGCGCGCTGAACCTGGCCGGAGAGGCGGTCGGCAAGGACGCCATCCGGCGCGGCGACGTGGTGCTGGCCCCCGCGCTGCACGCGCCGACCGACCGCATCGACGGCTGGCTGACGGTGCTGGACTCGGAACCCAAGCCCATCGGCACCTGGTTTCCCGCCCGCCTGCATAGCCACGCGGTCGAGGCGGGCGCGCGCATCGTTCCCTTGTCGGACCCCATCCGGCCCAGCGGCGGCGGCCCGGTGCAGATCGTGCTGGACCGGGCCGTTGCCGCGGCGGTGCATGACCGCTTCATCCTGCGCGATGTCTCGGCCAGCCGGACCATCGGCGGCGGACGCTTCC
This sequence comes from Paracoccus angustae, assembly GCF_042648745.1. Taxonomy (NCBI): domain Bacteria; kingdom Pseudomonadati; phylum Pseudomonadota; class Alphaproteobacteria; order Rhodobacterales; family Paracoccaceae; genus Paracoccus; species Paracoccus angustae. The sequence continues at coordinate 140,334 of NZ_JBHRXY010000006.1, read as the reverse complement.
TGGATCTGCGCCCGCCCGCCCGCAAGCGCCGGACACCGGACCGGCTGGCGCTGATCGACGCCGCCCGCGCCGAAAACCCCGGTGCCGCGCTGTCGGCCATGCTGGCCGTGGCCCCAGTCGATCTGCCCGCCTTCGCCCGCGACCGCAGCCTGTCCCGTCCCGCGCTGGCGCAAGCCGTCCGCGATGCCGATGCGGCCACCATCGCCGATCTGGCGATCGGCCGCGGGATGCTGGACGCGCTGCAAGCGGGGCTGACCGCCATCCTGTCGCAGTTCCACGAGGACAACCCCGACCTGCCGGGCCTTGGCCGCGAGCGCCTGCGCCTGCAACTGCAACCGCGCCTGCCGAAGGAGGCCTTTCTCGCCTTCCTGCGCGCCCAGTCCGACGCAGGCCGCGCCACCCTTGAGGGCGCCTTTGTCCGACTGCCCGGCCACGAGGTCCGCCTGACGCCCGAGGACGAGGCCCTGTGGGACCGCATCGCCCCGGCGCTGCTGGGCGACAGCCGCTTTCGTCCGCCGCGCGTGCGCGACTTTGCCACCGAGATGGGGATCGACGAACGCGAGGTCCGCCGGATCCTGCGCCTGACGCAAAAGCTGGGCCGCACCGACCAGATCGCCCACGACCATTTCTTCGCGCGCACCGTCACGGCGGAAATGGTGTCGATCATCCACGATGTCGCGGCGCAGGCCCCCGACGGCTGGTTCACCGCCCCCGCTTTCCGCGACCGGGTCCAGAACGGCCGCAAGGTCGCCATCGAGATCCTCGATTTCTTCGACCGCCACGGCCTGACCTTGCGCCGGGGCGATTTACGGCGCATCAACCCCCATCGCGCCGACCTGTTCGGCGCGTCTGGAAGGGAATCGTCCCCGGTGGGGCGGCCGGACTTCAACTCCGGTTGGGGCAGCGAGACTGTCCCGGGTGGGTTCGACTCCCATTCCCTTCCGCCACGATCCGAAGGCCAGCCATGAGCGACACCGATTTCGACGACTGGGTGCGGGCGACCTATGCCGAAACGGACGGATTCACCGTGCTGATCGTGCTGCTGGGCATCGAGGGCGGGCGCGTGGACCTGCTGAAATCCGCGCATCTGCATGTGATCGGGGACGAGATCCGCTGGCCGGACATGGCCGCCCATCTGGACGGATCCGGCGCGCCCTGGAACGGCGTCGTGATGTTCCGGGCCGGGCGCGAGGGGCTGGTGGCCGACGACATCGCCCGCGACCGGCTGGACCAGCTTGTCCGCGCCCTGAACGGCGACCGGACGCTGATCCGCGACGGGGAATTCTTCAACCGCGACGGGCTGCGCCTGCGGTTGGACGATGCCGAACCGCAGCCCCCGGTTCTGAACTGATCAGAAATCCTGAACCGATCAGCAATCCGGGGCGGCCTGCATCGCGGCAGGCTCGGCCCGGCCGGCCAGATCCAGCCCCCTTGCCGTGGGAGGCTGCCAGGTGGGCGAGGCCGGCACGGCCCCCTGCGCGTTCGTGCCGATCTGCGAACCGCCCGTGCCGCCGGTCCACCCGGTCGAGCCGGTGTTGTTGGGATCTGTCCCGCCCGCGCCCGGCTGCGGCCGAGTTGCGGGCTGCGCCACCGCGTCGGCTGTCGGACACGCGCCCTCGCCCGACTGGCCCTGCACCTCGGTCCGCGCGGCGGGCGCCTCGTTCACGGCGCGCGGCTGGTCGACGGCGGGAACCGGGGCGGTTTGCGCCCAGGCCGCACTGAACGCAAGAAGACTGGTGGCAAGGATGGCGCTGATACGGGTCATGGCGGGCCTGCGGCATGTGAAGGGACGGTCCGGCATCAACGCCCCGGCCCGCGCCGCAGTTCCGCTTGCAGCCGCGCGCCCCCGCGACTAGAAGGGCGGGAATTTTTCAGGCCGCCCCGGCTGTGGCGGCCCTTATGGCACGAGGACGATGATGCAGGTCAAGGAAACCCGGAACGAAGGTCTCAAGCGGGGCTACCAGTTCACCCTGCCGGCAGCCGATCTGGCCGCGACGGTCGATGCGAAGCTGAAGGAAGCGCAGCCCGAAGTCGAGATGAAGGGCTTTCGCAAGGGCAAGGTGCCGATGGCCATGCTGAAGAAGCAGTTCGGCCCGCGCATCCTGGGCGACGCCATGCAGGAAGCCATCGACGGCGCGCTGAAAAAGCACCTGGACGAATCCGGCGACCGCCCCGCGACCCAACCCAAGGTCGAGATGCAGAACGGCGAAAGCTGGAAGGAAGGCGACGACGTGGTTGTCAACGTCTCCTACGAGGCGCTGCCCCCGATCCCCGAGGTGGACCTGTCCAGCCTGACCCTGGAAAAGCTGACCGTGCCCGCCGAGGAGACCGCGATCAACGAGGCGCTCGAGAACCTGGCGAAATCCGCGCAGTCCTTCGAGGACCGCAAAAAGGGCAGCAAGGCCAAAAGCGGCGACCAGGTGGTGATCGACTTCAAGGGCTTTGTCGATGGCGAGGCCTTCGAGGGCGGCGCGGGCGAGGATTACCCGCTGGTTCTGGGCTCGAACAGCTTCATTCCCGGCTTCGAGGATCAGCTTGTCGGCGCCAAGGAAGGCGACAACGTGACCGTTTCCGTCAAGTTCCCCGAGGAATACGGCGCCCAGCACCTGGCGGGCAAGGAAGCCACCTTTGAATGCACCGTGAAGGCGGTGAAGGAACCCAAGGAAGCCGCCATCGACGACGAGCTGGCCAAGAAGTTCGGCGCCGAGGATCTGGAGGCTTTGAAAAAGCAGATCGCCGGCCGTCTGGAACAGGAATATGCCGGCGCCGCCCGCGCGATCCTGAAGCGGTCCCTGCTGGACCAGCTGGACGAGAAGGTGAAGTTCGACCTGCCCGAATCGCTGGTCGAGGCCGAGGCGCACCAGATCGCCCATCAGCTGTGGCACGAGGAAAACCCCGAGGTCCACGACCACAACCACGGCAGCATCGAGCCCACCGAGGAGCACAAGAAGCTGGCCGAGCGCCGCGTCCGCCTGGGCCTGTTGCTGGCCGAGATCGGCCAAAAGGCCGAAGTGACCGTCACCGACCAGGAGATGACCCAGGCCGTGCTGCGCGCCGCCCGCCAGTATCCCGGCCAGGAACGCGCCTTCTTCGAGTTCGTCCAGCAGAACCAGGCCGTGCAGCAGCAGCTGCGCGCCCCGATCTTCGAGGACAAGGTCGTCGATCACATCGCCGAGCAGGCCAAGGTCGAGGAAAAGACCGTCACCAAGGCAGAACTGGAGAAGGCCGTCGAGGCCCTGGACGAGCTCTGACCGTTCCCTTTCGCGCTTTGGAAAGGCCGCGCCGTTCCGCGCGGCCTTTTCCTTTTGCGGCGGCCTTGTGACGCCGCCGGGCACCCCTTATCTTGCGGCCATGTCAGCACAACTCCACCTTATGAAGCTTTGCGTGGGCGCCGAAGGCCCCGACGATCTGGCCGACTGGCAGCGCCGCTTCGGCGACGGACATGCCGTTCACGTCACCCGCATGTGGCCCAAGCGCGAGGAGGAACTGCTGACGGGCGGGTCGATCTTCTGGGTGTTCAAGGGCGTGATGCTGGCCCGCCAGCGGATCGTGCGGCTGGACGAACACCGCCACGACGACGGCATCCGCCGCTGCGCCCTGATCCTGGACCGCGACCTGATTTCCGTCACCGCCGTGCCCCGCCGGCCCTTCCAGGGCTGGCGCTATCTGGATGCGAAAGACGCCCCCGCCGACATGCCGCGCGGCCGCGCGGGCGACGCCGCCCTGCCGCCGCAGATGGCGGCGGCGCTGGCGGAAATGGGCCTGGTCTGACGCTTGACGCCGCGCGTCCCATGCGGTAGCGAAAGCCTCACGCGGGTGTAGCTCAATGGTAGAGCAGCAGCTTCCCAAGCTGAATACGAGGGTTCGATTCCCTTCACCCGCTCCAAACCTCGACACGCATGACTTTGTTCCTGTTGTCGGCAGCAAGGATCCTGGAACCAGGATCACAAGTCGCTTGCGATCGGGAAACCTGTCAGAGCCATCGACAAGGTGATCGGGATCCCCGAAGCGCAGCGATCGGGAACGCCGTTCCGGCAACGCAGCAAGTTCTCGGCATTGAGCCTGTTCGTTTCGGCGCGGAGCCGGTCCAGATCATCAGTGCCCGTCGCCATGCCCATGCCGGTTTATGCTATCAAGCCGCGCCGACATCTTGTCGAACAGACGATCCATACTGACCGTGCGGCCGTCCAGATCCGCCACGTCACGTCACGCCACGCCACGCCACGCCACGCCACGCCACGCCACGAAACAGTCGTTCCCGCGTGCGACCTCGTCCATAGCCATGACCTCCCGCCCCGCTTGCACGGGACATGTTCCTGATCCAAGGGCAATGCGCCGATGCAAAAGGCCGCGGTTCCCGCCGCGGCCCTTTTCGCGAACTCTGCGCGATCAGAACCCGAACGAGAACCTGCGCACGATGCCCAGCTTCAGCGAGGGCTGGTATTCGTCCTGCACGACCGGGCTGTCCGCCGCGTCGCCGATCAGCTTGCCGTATTCGACCTCGCCCAAGACGGCGAGGTTTTCGGTCAGGGCATAGCGCGCCTCGAAGGTGATCGAGGCCTTGTTGAAGCCGCCGCCGATGTCGTAGGCGGGGCGGCGGGGAAGGGCCTCGGCCGGGTCGACGCCGAAATAGGTGTCGTTGTAATCGCCGTTGCCATAACCCAGCGACAGGCCCGACCACAGCGACACCCGGTCCGACAGGTCGGTGCGGTACTTGGCCCCGATCTCTCCGGTCACGCCCTCGTGGCCGTCGAACCCCCTGCGGACCGATCCGAAGGCCGTCAACGGGCCGGTGCCGTAGCTGACCCTCAACCCCAGTTCGTAGGCGCGGTCGATGTTCTCCATCCCCGCCAGGTCGCCGTTGTCCGACGCCTCGCGTTCGCCCACCGTGTTGAAGGACGGGGAAATCGCGAAGCCTTCGCTTTCATTGGTTCCCGGCGTGCCGAAGCCCGCGTTGCGCCAGATCAGCCAGGGCCCCGCCTCGGCATCGTCGGAACCCGGATAATCGGGGCCCACATCCACGCCGACCCCCAGATCGACCGAGAATTCGCGGCCAGCAAAGCCGAAATCCTGCGCATGGGCACCCGTGGCAGCGGATGCGGCAAGAACGGCAAGGGCCAGCATGTGTTTCATGGTCGGATCCTTCAGGGAGGGTCGGCGGGATGTCCCCGCTTCCTAGGGTCGAATCGTCGATCCGCACAAGGCGCGACGCGCCGTCCCGCCGTCATCATTGCCGGGGCGGCGCATTTGGGCAACAGCTATCCGCGCTCGGCCCCGTCCAGGTTTTCAAGCGCGGCCATCCACAGATCCTCGGCCCGCGCCATGGCCTGCACCGCCTCGGCGCGCTTGGCGGACCACCGCTTCGCCTCGTGCGGGTCGTTGTAAAGCATCGGGTCGGCCAGCTTCACGTCCAGCTTTTCCAGCATGTCCGTCAGCTTCTGGACGCGCTCCTCGGCCCGGCGGACCTCGGCGCGGAGCGCCAGCAGCTCGTCGCGGGGGGCGCGCTTCGGGGCGGCCTTGGGCCTTTCCTCGACCGCCTTCGGCTCGTCCCCGCCCAGCAGGAAGCGGCGGTAATCGTCCAGGTCGCCGTCGTAAGGGGCCACCGCGCCGTCCTTGACCAGCCACAGCCGGTCCGCGACCAGCGCCAGCAGGTGCATGTCGTGGCTGACCAGCACCACCGCGCCGGTATAGTCGTTCAGCGCCTCGGTCAGCGCCTCGCGGGATTCGATGTCCAGGTGGTTGGTCGGTTCGTCCAGAATCAGCAGGTGCGGCGCGTCGATGGTGGCGATCAGCAGCGACAGCCGGGCCTTCTGCCCGCCGGAAAGCTGGCCCACCTTTGTCTCGGCCTGCGCCTCCATCAGGCCAAAGCCGGCCAGCCGGGCGCGCAGCCTGGCCTGGCCCTCGTCCGGGCGCAGGCGGCGGACATGGGTCAGCGGCGTTTCCGCCAGGTCCAGTTCGTCCACCTGATGCTGCGCGAAATAGCCGATGCGCAGTCTGGACGAGCGGGTCAGCCTGCCTTCCATCGCGGGCAGGCGTTCGGCCAGGAGCTTCGAAAGCGTGGATTTTCCCTGGCCGTTCCGGCCCAGCAGCGCGATCCGGTCGTCCTGGTCGATGCGCAGCGACAGCTTGCGCAGCACCGCGCGCCCGTCATAGCCGACGCCGACCCCCTCCATCGCGATGATGGGGGGCGACAGTTCCTCGGGCTGCGGAAAGCCGAAGCGGTGGAACTTGGCTTCCTCGGGGGCGGTGATCGGATCCATCTTGGCCAGCATCTTGACCCGGGCCTGCGCCTGGCGGGCTTTGGAGGCCTTGGCCCGGAAGCGGTCCACGAAGCTTTGCAGATGCGCGCGGCGGTCGGCCTGCTTCTTCGCCTCGGCGGCCTGCAAGGCGCGGCGTTCGGCCCGCATCCGGGCAAAGTCGTCATAGCCGCCGGTATAAAGCACCAGCTTGCGGTTCTCGAGATGCAGGATATGGCCCACCGCGCGGTTCAGCAGGTCGCGGTCGTGGCTGATGATGATAACCGTGTGCGGATAGCGCGCCAGATAGGTTTCCAGCCACAGCGCGCCTTCCAGGTCCAGATAGTTGGTCGGTTCGTCCAACAGCAGCAGGTCGGGCTGCGCGAACAGCACCCCCGCCAGCGCCACCCGCATCCGCCAGCCGCCGGAAAAGTCGGCCGTCGGCCGCATCTGGTCCGCCGTCGAGAAGCCCAGGCCGTCCAGGATCGAGGCCGCCCGCGCCTCGGCCGACCAGGCGTCGATGTCGGCCAGCCGGGTTTGGATTTCGGCGATGCGGTGGGGGTCGGTGGCGGTGTGGCTTTCCGCCAGCAGGGCGGCGCGTTCCGTGTCGGCGGCCAGCACGGTGTCCAGGACCGAACTGTCGGTGGCAGCCGACTCCTGCGCGACGCCGCCGATGCGGGCGCGGGAAGGCAGGCCGATATCCCCGCCGTCAAGGCTGAGTTCGCCCCGGATCAGGCGGAACAGCGTGGTCTTGCCCGCGCCGTTGGGACCGACCAGGCCGACCTTGTGGCCTTCGGGAATGGTGGCCGAGGCCCCCTCGAACAAGGGGCGGCCCTGGATGGAATACGAGATGTCGTCGATGCGCAGCATGGACGCGGCATGGCCGATGCGGACCGTGGCGTCAAGCGGGCATGGACCGCCCGTCCCCGGGCGCCCTGGCCGATCGTCAGGGGCGCCGCCGGGGCGTCAGTCCGCCGGTTCCGCCATGCCTTCGGTCGCCTGGGTCGGGGTCACCCCCTGCTCGGCCGCCGCCTCGGCCGCGGTTTCCGTGGTGTCCCGTCCCGACAGCACCATAAAGGCGACCATGAGAAGAAAGCCCGCCGGGATCAGGGCGTAAAGCAGCGAGCGAGGCATGCCACGGCTGGGTTTGGGTTCCTGGACCATTCGGCACTCCCTTGTCAGATGCATGTAGAACAACAGCCAAGGGGCGCAGAAGTTTCAGGGGACGGGACTCTTGTCCGCAAGGACGCCGCCGCGGCGGGACTGCCTTGCAGGGTTGATGCCCGAACCGCGCGATGTCCCGGGGGCCCGATCCGGCCCGACACGATGGGCGGCCGATGAAAAGGGGCCCCGCCGGGTGGCGAGGCCCCTTCCCTTCCTTGTCCCCCGGGATCAGTAGCGCGAGGCCATCACCGACAACGGCAGCGGGACGATCTTGTCGGCGTTGCCCGCCGTGCCGAAGGCCTCGAAGCGGTCCTTGCAGACCTGGCTCATCATCTGCATCGCGGGCTTGAGATACTTGCGCGGATCGAATTCGGAGGGTTCTTCCGAAAACACCTTGCGGATGGCGGCGGTCATCGCCAGGCGGTTGTCGGTGTCGATGTTGACCTTGCGCACGCCGTGCTTGATGCCGCGCTGGATCTCCTCGACCGGGACGCCCCAGGTGGGCTTGATGTCGCCGCCATAGCTGTTGATGATCTGTTGCAGATCCTCGGGGACCGAGGACGAGCCGTGCATCACCAGGTGAGTGTTGGGCAGGCGGGTGTGGATTTCCTCGATCACGTGCATCGCCAGGATGTCGCCGTCGGGCTTGCGCGAGAACTTGTAGGCGCCGTGCGAGGTGCCCATGGCGATCGCCAGCGCGTCCACGCCGGTGTCGTTCACGAAACGCACGGCCTCGTCCGGGTCGGTCAGAAGCTGGTCGTGGCCCAGTTGTTCCGTCGCGCCGTGGCCGTCCTCCTGGTCGCCCATGCCGGTTTCCAGCGAACCCAGGACGCCCAGCTCTCCCTCGACCGACACGCCGCAGGCATGGGCCATTTCGACCACCTTGGCGGTCACGTCGCGGTTGTAGTCGTAATCGGCGGGGGTCTTGCCGTCGGCCTTGAGGCTGCCGTCCATCATCACGCTGGTGAAGCCGTTCTGGATGGCGGTGGCGCAGGTCGCCAGCCCGTTGCCGTGGTCCAGGTGCATGCACAGCGGGATGTCGGGGAAGGCCTTGGCGAACCCCTGGATCAGCCCCGCCAGCACCAGGTCGTTGGCATAGGCCCGCGCGCCCCGGCTGGCTTGCAGGATCACCGGCGATTTCGTCGCCGCTGCTGCGGTCATGATCGCCAGACCCTGCTCCATGTTGTTGATGTTGAAGGCGGGAACCGCGTAGCCGTTCTCGGCCGCGTGGTCGAGAAGCTGGCGCAGGGTGATCATAGCCATGGGGTCTTATCCTTTGCTGGGTTCGGCCAGATAGCCGAGGATCGTCTCGACCTCGTCCTTAGCGCCGAATATCAGGGGCGTCATGTCGTGTACCGCTAACGGTTTGCGATAACGGATGGGCTGCGCGCCGTCCGACGCAAGGCCGCCCGCCTGTTCGACCAGAAAGGCGATGGGCATGGCCTCGTAGACCAGCCGCAGCTTGCCGTTGCCGTATCCGGGGCGGCGGTCGGCGGGATACAGGAACGCGCCCCCGTTCAGCAGGATGCGGTGCAATTCGCCCACCGCGGCGGCCAGCCAGCGCATGTTGTAGTTCTTGCCCAGCGGCCCGTCGCGGCCCGCGCGCAGGTCGGCGACCCAGCGTTGCAGCCCCGGTTCCCAGTGGCGTTCGTTCGACGCGTTGTAGGCGATGGTGGAGGCGGCGGGCTTCAGCGCGACGTTCTCGCGCACCATGCGGAACTCGCCCGCCTCGGCGTCCCAGCCGGCGATATGGGTGCCGTCGCCCAGCGACCAGCCGAAATCCATCGAATGGCCGAAGGAGGCATAGCCCGCCGCCACCACGCTTTCGCCGGTGCGCAGAAAGCCTTCGGGCGCGGCGGGCATGATGGAAAACAGCATCCCCAAGGGCGCGCCGATGCCGATGCTGCCGGACCCGTCGATGGGGTCCATCGCCACGTCCCATGCGCCGCCCGGGTTGAGTTCGATCACCGCCTCGGCTTCCTCGGACAGCACCCGGCGCACGCCCGCGCGGCGCAGCACGGCGATCATGTGGTGATGCGCGCCGACATCCAACGCCTTCTGCTTGTCGCCGGTGTCGTTGACGCCCACGATCTGGGTCGGATCGCCGTGCAGGCGGCCCGCGCCCAGGCGTTCCATCAGCGGCGGCTGCGCCTCGGCGATGGCGCGGACGATGGCGGCGGGGCCGTCGCCGGTCAGCACTTGGGACAAAAGGCGGCCCGTGGCCGGGCCGTCGTTCGGCAGTTTCAGCATGTCAGGCCTTGTTGTATTTCGCATCAACCGCGTCGATGGCGTCCACGTTGCCCGCCGACTTGCCCGCCTTGTCGAAGTTTTCCGTCTCGGCCAGCCACTTGTCGGCGATGGCCTTGGCCAGTTCCGGGCCGATCACGCGGGCGCCCATGGTGATGATCTGCGCGTCGTTCGACAGCGCGGCGCGTTCGGCGGAATAGGTGTCGTGGGTCAGCGCGGCGCGGATGCCCGGCACCTTGTTGGCCGCGATGCAGACGCCGATGCCGGTGCCGCAAACCAGGATTGCGCGGTCATAGGTGCCGTCCTTGACCTGGCTTGCCACCCGGTCGGACAGATTGGCATAGAAGGCGTCGGGGCCTTCGTCGGTGCGGCTGATTTCCGCGACCTGGTGCTTGTCCTTCAGGTGGTCGGCCAGGATCTTGGCCAGACCTTCGCCCGCGCTGTCGCCTGCGATCGCCAGTTTCATGATGTTCTCCTTATCACACCGTTGTTGTCGTTCAATTGCCGGATTCCCCTTGATCAACCGCTTCTTAGATCGCGGTCTGACTTTCGGTATCCGCCTCATCCTTGAATTTTTCGATGAATTCATAAATCCTCACTGCCGCTTCCTCGCCAGGACCGGTCAGTATGACAACTTGGTCAGATACGCTGCTTCGATAAACATCTCCGGCGCAGTCGGTTATTTCCTCGACTGCTTCACCATCTTGCCGAAGCCTTACGAACAAGCCGGCTTCTCCAAGGAAACTCTTCGGTTCCAAAGCCCTTATGTTATCCCGTCTCAAGGTCTTGACAGTTTTGGCCGTTTGGTTGGGGGAATAACACGGTCTGTCAAGAACCTCGACTATCTTCAGAAGTTCGCCCGAATGTTCCAGCCTGATCCGGTTGATGCCGTCCCGAAGATCATAGGACAGGTCAAGACTGCGCCGTTCGAGAGTATCCGAAACAGAGATTTCAGGAGCCGCTGCCGCAAGAAGCAGAAGGAATGCCTTTACCGAAATCGCGCGGTACTTCATAGCATCACGGTCAAATCTCGTTTGCGCAACGCGCCAGGATGTCGAGATAGCCGTCCACGGTCCAGGCGGAGCGGCCGATGAACAGCCCGTCGATATGCGGGCACTGGATCAGTTCTTCGCAGTTGCCCGGATTGACCGAGCCGCCGTAAAGGCAGGGCACGCGGCGCCCCAGGATGTTCTGCGCCACCGCGATGATCTCGGCCTGCCGCGCGTCGGCATAATCCGCCGTCGCGGGGATCCCGTTGACCCCGATGGCCCAGACGGGTTCATAGGCCAGCAGGATCGGGGCGTTCCTTTGGTCCTGGGACAGCTTCGACAGCGCGCCGCGCACCTGGGTTTCCAGCACGTCCTGGGCGCGGCCCGCCTCTCGCTCGGCCAGCGTCTCGCCGATGCAGATCAGCGGGATCAACCCGTGGCGGACGGCGGCGGCGGTCTTGAGGCCCACGGTCTCGTCCGTTTCGCCGAAATGCTCGCGGCGTTCGGAATGGCCCAGTTCCACGATGTCGAGGTTGCAGTCGCGCAGCATGACCGGGGACACTTCGCCCGTCCAGGCGCCCTCGTCCGCCCAGTGCATGTTCTGCGCGCCGACCTTGACCGATGTGTCCGCCAGCCACTCCTTGACCTGCCGCACGGCGGTGAAGGGCGGGATCACGAACCGCTGGATGCGCGGGTCGCGGTCCTTGTCCGCGGTGGCCAGCCCTTCGGCGAAGATGCGCGCCTCGGCCAGCGTCTTGTTCATCTTCCAGCTTGTGCCGATCCAGAAATCGCTCATGTCAGTCCCCAATCAGTCTCGTGCGATTGTCAGCCGCAGCCCGGCCCGGTCGATCGCGGCGCGATCGGCGGGCGCGGGCGCGGCGTCGGTGATGATGGCGTCGAAGTCGCCCAGGTCCGCCAGCGCGTGCAGCGCGGACCGGCCGAAGCGCGCATGGTTGACCAGCAGCACGGCCCGGTCGGCCGCAGCCATCATCGCGCGCTTGGCGCGGACCGCCGCGTCGTCCATGTGGAACGCCCGCAGCCCGGCGACGGCAGGGGTCGAGATGAAGGCCAGATCCGCCCGCAGCCGCGACAGCGCGTCCTCGGTCACGACCCCGAAGAAGCCGTTGAACTTGGCGCTGTAGGTGCCGCCAAGGGCGATCAGCGTCACGCGGGGGGCGTCCTTCAGACGCTCGATCACGGCGGCGTTGTTGGTGATGACCGTCAGCGGCGCCTTGTCGGTCAGGCTGGCCCCCAGCAGCGCGGCCATGGACCCGTCGTTGACCATCACCGTCATGCCGGGTTCGACCATCTCCAGCGCGGCCCGGGCCATGCGGGTCTTGGCGTCGCCGTCCTGCAACGCGCGGATGCGGAAGTCGCTTTCGAACTGCGTCCCGGCCTCGATGGTGGCGCCGCCGCGCACCTTGCGCAGCAGGCCCGCCTGCTCCAGGTCGTCGAGATCCCGGTGGATGGTCATGCGCGACACGGCGAAACGGTCGGCCAGATCGTCCAGATCCACGGCGCGCGCCCCGACCAGAAGATCCATGATCGCCTGCCTGCGTTCCTCGCGCTTCACTTGGTCCTCCTCGGTTGCCACGGTTTGTAACACCTCCGGCAGAAATCGCAACATCATTTCTGTGACATTGTTACGGCGTTTTGTGATTATCGTTGTGATCCGCGCCGCGCCGCGCTATGGACCCCCAAACCCGCCGGAGGACCACATGCCGCTCGATTCGCCCAAAGACCCCAAGATCGCCGCCAAGGCCGACCTGGATCCGCAGAACTTCGCACTGGCCAACTGCATCCGCGCGCTGTCCATCGACGCGGTGAACGCGGCGAATTCGGGCCATCCGGGCGCGCCCATGGGCATGGCGGATGCGGCCACCGTGCTGTTCCGCAACCACCTGAAGTTCGACGCCAAGAACCCCGACTGGCCGGACCGCGACCGCTTCGTGCTGTCGAACGGCCATGCCTCCATGCTGCTCTACAGCCTGCTGCACCTGACCGGCTACGAGGACATGACGCTGGAGCAGGTGAAGAACTTCCGCCAGTGGGGCTCGATCACGGCGGGCCACCCGGAATACGGCCACGCCAAGGGGATCGAGACGACGACCGGCCCGCTGGGCCAGGGCATCGCCACCGCCGTCGGCATGGCGCTGGCGGAACGCCGTCTGGCGGCCGAGTTCGGCGACGATCTGGTCGATCATCACACCTATGTCTTCGTGGGCGACGGCTGCTTGCAGGAAGGCATCGGGCAAGAGGCGATCAGCCTTGCGGGCCATCTGGGTCTGGGCAAGATGATCGTGCTTTACGACGACAACGACATCACCATCGACGGCCCGACCTCGATCAGCTTTTCCGAGGATGTCCCGGCCCGCTTCCAGGCCTGCGGCTGGCATGTCCAGAAATGCGACGGCCATGACGGCAAGGCGCTGGATGCAGCCATCGCGGCGGCCAAGGCGGAAACGGGCAAGCCCTCGCTGATCGCCATGAAGACGGTGATCGGCTTTGGCTCGCCCAACAAGGCGGGCACCTATTCGGTCCACGGCTCGCCCTTGGGCAAGGACGAGGCCGCGCTGACCCGCGAGGCCATCGGCTGGCCGCACGATCCCTTTGTCATCCCCGAGGAACTGCTGTCCGAATGGCGCCGGATCGGCGCGCGCGGCGCCGCCGACCGCGAAGCCTGGGAAGCGCGCCTTGCCGCGAAATCGGCCGAGGTCCGGGACGAGTTCAACCGCCGCCAGGCGGGCGAGCTGCCCGAGGGCTACGAGGCCGCGCTGAAGGCCGCGCGCGACGCGCTGTTTGCGGAACCCAAGAAGGCCGCGACCCGCAAGGCCAGCCAGATGGCGCTGGAGCCGCTGACCGCCGCCCTGCCCGAGATGATCGGCGGGTCCGCCGACCTGACCGGATCGAACCTGACCCGCGTCAAGGCCGTGGACAGCCAGTACACCCGCGAGGCGCCCGGCCGCTATATCGGCTATGGCGTGCGCGAGTTCGGCATGGCTGCTGCGATGAACGGCATCAACCTGCATGGCGGCTTTATCGCCTATGGCGGCACGTTCCTGGTATTTTCCGACTATGCCCGCAACGCGATCCGGCTGTCGGCGCTGATGGGGGTCGGCACGATCTTCGTGATGACCCACGACAGCATCGGGTTGGGCGAGGACGGCCCCACCCACCAGCCGATCGAGCATCTGGCCTCGCTGCGCGCCATCCCGAACCTGACGGTGCTGCGCCCCGCCGACACGGTGGAAACGCTGGAAGCCTGGGACATCGCGATCCGCAACCGCCATGTGCCGTCCTTGCTGGCCTTGTCGCGCCAGGACGTGCCGCAACTGCGGACCGAGGCAGGCGACGAGAACCTGACCGCCAAGGGCGCCTATGTGATCCGGCAGTTCGGGGAAGGCCGCGACGTGACCCTGATCGCCACGGGAACCGAGGTGCAGCTGGCCGTGCAGGCCGCCGAGGCGCTGCACGCCGACGGCCTGAACGTCGCCGTGGTGTCGATGCCCTCGTGGGAGCTGTTCGATGCCCAGCCTGATGATTACCGCAAGGCCACGCTGGGCGACGCGCCGCGCATCGCCGTCGAGGCCGCCGGCAAGTTCGGCTGGACGCGCTATGTCGCATCCGAGGACGACGTGATCGGCATGAACGGCTTTGGCGCATCCGCGCCCATCGACCGGCTGTACCAGGAGTTCGGGATCACCACCGACGCCATCGTCGCGCGAGCCAAGGCGCTGACGGGGAAATGAAACGGCTGGTGCGTTCTTTCACGCACCGTCCGGCCCGCAGGGTGGGGCTTTGCCCCACCTTTTTTCATGCCGGCGCCCGTGGCGGGGCGGAAGCCCGTCCTGCGCCGCCGTTCAGTCCGCCAGAGCCTGCGCGGTGGCCTCGTCCGTGATCAGGCCTTGCAGCCGCCCGCTGTTCAATGCCGCGCGGACCGCCTCGATCTTGTCGGCGCCGCCCGCGATCAGCACCAGGCGGCTGTCCCCCGGTTCGTCCAGCGATGCCGAGAGGGTGCGCGCCGTCAGGGTCGTGTCCAGCACCCGGCCCTTGGCGTCGAAGAAATGGCCCATCATCTCGCCCACCCCGCCCGCGGCGCGGATTTCGTCGATTTCCCGCGGCTCGATCATGCCCGAGGCGACCAGCTGCGCGCCGGGATCCACCGTGCCCATGCCCACGAATTTCAGATCCGCGCCGTTGGCCAGGTCGAAGATCTCGCGCACGCCCGGCTGGGCCAGCAGCACCGCGCGATCGCCTTCGGAATTGGCGAAGAACGGCACCGGCATCACATAGGCCTGCGCGCCGGTCTTTTCGGCCAGGCGGTGCATCACGTCGTGGCGGTTGGCCGAATAGTTGCGCGTCAACCCCCCCAAGAGCGACACGAAGCGCGTGCCGTTCGCGTCGAAGCGCGGCAATTCCCGGACCGCCGCCGCCAGGGTGCGCCCGTGGCCCAGGCCGATGACCTTGTGTTCGCCGCGCTCGATTTCCCGGCGCAGGAAGCTGGCCCCGGCCAGGCCCAGGGCGCGAAAGGGGATGCCGTCCTCGCCCAGGTCGGGGGCGACCTCGCAGAAGGCCAGGCCGTAGCGCCCGCACAACCGATCCTCCAGCACGGCGCATTCCACGATGGTGCCGTCGATGCTGACCTTGACGACGCCTTCGGCCACGGCGCGGGCGATCAGCCGGTGCGCCTTGACTCCGGTGACGCCCAGCCGTTTCGCGACCGCCGCCTGCGTCATGCCGCCCGCGTAATGCAGCCAGGCCGCGCGGATGGCGAGGCTTTCCTCGGGGTCGATTCCGCCGCGCCGCGCCATCAGCCCGCGTCCTCCATGATGCGCCGCAGGTCGCTTGCCGTCAGCGCGGCGGGGTTGGCCTTCATGGAGGACGAACCGGCGGCGGCCTCGGCTGCGGCGGCCTGCGCCTCGGGTCCGACGCCCAGGGCCGAAAGGGCGGGCAGGCCCGCGCGGTGGGACCAGTCGGCCAGGGCGCGCGCGGCCTCGGGCATCGAGGCATGGGGCGTGTCGAAGGCCGCGCCGATCCAGCGGGCGATCTGGTCGAGACGCTCGATCGTGGAGGGGTCGGTCGCGGCGCGGCGGTTCGCCCCCAGAACATGGGGCAGCAGCGCGCCGCAGATCGCCCCGTGCGGCGCGCCGGTCAGCCCGCCCAGCGGCCCGGCCAGGCCGTGAACCGCGCCAAGGCCCGCATTGGCAAGCGCCAGCCCGCCGCACAGGGAAACAAGGGCCATGTCGTCGCGCGCGGCGGGATCGTTTCGCACGTTTCCCGTGGAATGGGGTTCCGCGCCGCCGTTTTCCATCAACCGCCGCAGCGCCGCCAGCCCGCGCGGGATCGCGTCGCGGCACAGGGCGTCGGTCAGGGGATTGGCGCGGGTGCAGACGTAAGGCTCGATCACCTGCGTGATGGCGTCCAGCCCCGAGGCAAGCGTCACCGCGCGCGGGCAGCCGTCGGTCAGCGCCGGATCGACGATGGCCAGGCGCGGCAGCATCCGGGCGTCGCGCAGGCTGACCTTTCGGCGGTGTTCGGGAACGCCGATCACAGCGTTGCGCGTCGCCTCGGCCCCCGTGCCCGCGGTGGTCGGGATGGCGACAAAGGGCAGGGGCGGGTTGTCCAGCGGCAGGCCCCGCCCCACGACCTCCAGGTGATCCAGCAAGGGCCGGGTCGCGGGAACAAGCCCCGCGATGGCCTTGCCCGCGTCCATCACCGCGCCGCCGCCCAACGCCACCACCGCCTGGGCGTCCCCGGCCGTGTCCACGCCTTCCTCGATCAGCGCCACGTCCGGCTCTCGCGGAACGGAAAAGCCCGTCACCGCGCAGCCCTGCCCCGCCAGCGCATCGGCCAGCCAGACCGCCCGCCCGGCGTCGCGGCCATAGACCAGCAGCACCCGCCGGCCCAGTTCCGCCACACGCCCGGCGGCCGCCGAG
This sequence comes from Paracoccus angustae, assembly GCF_042648745.1. NCBI lineage: Bacteria > Pseudomonadati > Pseudomonadota > Alphaproteobacteria > Rhodobacterales > Paracoccaceae > Paracoccus > Paracoccus angustae. Next base: position 123,762 of record NZ_JBHRXY010000006.1, on the reverse strand, counting down.
GATTGGCCCCTGCCGAACAGGATCCCGGCGGCCGTGGCGAAGGCGAAGGGCGGAACCATCAGACGCGCAGGCCGCTTGCGCCGCTGTCGATATGCGGCGCCCAGAAGGCCACGCTTTCGGCGATCTGGGCGATCACCTGGCGGTCGTTCGGCTCGCGCTCCTTGAAGGACAGCTCCAGGCAGATCTCGTTGTCCACGGCCCCGCCTTCGGCAAGGGCGGCCAGCAGCGGCTCGGGCTGGACGCGGCCCTTGGCGTTGTATTCGGCGGTGAAGGGACGGTGGCCCCCCTTGTCCATCATCGACTGCTTGATGTGGATGATGGGCGAAACCCCCGGCACCGCGCGCGCCCAGGCGTAAGGGTCGGTGTCGTCGGGATTGGGGCTTGTCACGTCGCCATGGTCGATGTCGGCCATCATCCACATGGGCACCGCCATGTTTGCCGCCGTCAGCCGGTCCTGCAAGTCCATGCAGGCGGCGATGGTTTCGCCGAACTCGCGCCCCACGCTCATGGGTTCCCAGAAGACATAGGACAGGCCCGCCGCCTTGGCATGGTCCGCGACCTCGGCCCAGCAGTCGATGGCGGCGCGGATCAGATCCTCGCGCCGCCGCGGGTCGTCGTAGTCGCGATAGGTGAAGATCGCGAACTGCGTGCCGACCGACTGCCCGCCCAGGTCGCCGATGATGTCGGCGAAAGTCTTGAACCAATCGACATAGTATCGCCGCACGTCGCGATCCGGGTGGCCGAAGTGGTTGAGCCGCCCGTAAGGCCCGGTCATGCCGCTGGTCACGCGCACGCCCGTGCGCTCCAGCGCCGCCCCCATCTGCCGCGTCAGGCGGCGGATCACCGGGGCGGGCCAGGACGGGTTGATGAATTCGTGCGTCAGTTGCAGGTCGCGGATCGCCAGGTCGCGCGCCACCGTGTCGATCAGGTCGTCGGGATCGGCGAAGCGGTTGACCAGCGGGTTGGTGTTCAGCGAAAGCGTCAGGGGCATGGTGTTTCCTTACGCGGCCCGGGCCAGGTCGGACCGGGTGAACCAGTCGGCAAAGGCCTGCTGTTCGGCAGAGGTCAGGTGCAGGTAATGCTTGGTGCGGCGCATCAGGATGTCCTCGGGCGTTTGCGCCCATTCCCTTGCCGCCAGATAGCGGGCCTCGGCTTCGTAAAGGGTGCCGCCGAAGTGGCGGCCCAGGCCGTCCAGGTTCATCGCGCCGGCGACCACGTCCTTGGTCCGCGCGCCGTAAAGGCGGGCGTAGTGCACGACCAGCGGGCGCGGCATCCAGGGGTGCAACTCGCGCAGCAGGTTCAGGAAGGATTCGAAATCGGCGTTGGCGATCTCTCCGCCCGGCAGGGGGGCCTCGGCCGTCCAGTCGCCGCCCATCCCGGGAAAGATGTCCTTCAGCTTGTGCATCCCGCGTTCGGCCAGTTCGCGGAAGGTGGTGATCTTACCGCCGAAGATGTTGAGAAGCGGCGCGCCGCCGTTCGTGTCCAGGTCGAAGACGTAATCGCGCGTCACCGCCGACGGGTTGCCCTTGCCGTCGTCAAACAGCGGGCGGACGCCGGAAAAGGCGTGCAGCACGTCCGAGTGGCGCAGCTTTTCCTTGAAGTACCGGTTCACGGCGGCCAGCAGATAGTCGATCTCGTCCCGGGCCACGGCCACGTCCTCGGCCCGGCCCTCGTAGGCCACGTCGGTGGTGCCGATCAGCGCCTTGTCGCCCTCGTAGGGGTTGATGAAGATCACCCGCTTGTCGGTGTTCTGCACCAGATAGGCATGGCTGCCCGACCACCATTTCGGGACAATGATGTGGCTGCCCTTGACCAGCCGCACGTTGCGGGTCGAATTGGATCCCGCCACGTTGTTGATGATGTCGCTGACCCACGGCCCCGCGCAGTTGACGATGCAGCGGGCGCGGAAGGTGCGGATCTCTCCGGTCGCAGTGCTGCGGGTCTGGACGGTCCAGGCGCCGTTTTCGCGGCGCGCGGAAATGCAGGGGCTGCGGGTCAGCACGGTGGCGCCCTTTTCGGCGGCGCCCACGGCGTTCAGCACGACAAGGCGGGCGTCGTCCACCCAGCAGTCGCTGTATTCGAAGCCCTTGTGGTATCGGTCCAGGATCGGCGCGCCCTCGGGGTCGCGGCGCAGGTCCAGGGTGCGGGTGCCGGGCAGTTTCTTTCTGCCGCCCAGGTGGTCGTAAAGGAACAGGCCCAGCCGGACCAGCCAGGCGGGACGGTCCTGCGGCGAATGGGGCAGCACGAAGCGCATCGGCCAGATGATGTGCGGGGCGGCGGCCAGCAGCACCTCGCGTTCGATCAGCGCCTCGCGGACCAGGCGGAATTCGTAGTATTCGAGGTAGCGCAGGCCCCCGTGGACCAGCTTGCCCGACCGGGACGAAGTGCCCTGCGCCAGGTCGTCCTTTTCGCACAAGACGACCTTGAGGCCCCGGCCCGCCGCATCGCGGGCCACGCCCGCGCCGTTGATGCCGCCGCCAATGACGAAAAGGTCGATGGTGTCGGGTTCAGGGGTCATCCGTGTTGTCCTTTCAGGGATCGGGCCGCGGCCAGCGCGTCCCAGGCGGGCGGCAGGGCCCCGCGCGAGGCGGCGAAGGCGGGAAACAGCGCGTCATAGGCGGCGACAAGCGTGGGGTCCGGCCGTTCGGCCTGGCCCAGCAGCGGCGTCACCCATTCGGCGATGCAGGATTCCATGTCCGGGTAGGCGCCGATGGCGACGGCGGCCATCATCGCGGCGCCCGCCGCGCCCGCCTCGTCGCGGCCGGACACGCGGACGGGGGCGTTCAGGCTGGCCCCCAGGATGCCGCGCAGGCCCCGCGACCGCGCCGCGCCGCCGGTCAGGCGCAACTCGGCGGGCAACGGCCCCATGGCGGCGTAGCAGTCGCGCATGGCCATGCCCAGGCCCTCGGCCACGGCGCGGAGGAGGTCAGGGTAGCGGTGTCCCGCCGACAGGCCGACAAAGCCCGCCCGCGCGTCGGCATTGACGAACGGCCCGCGTTCGCCCGCGTCCGAGATGTAGGGGTGATACACGATCTGGCCGGGGCGCGACTGCGCCAGCCAGCCCTCGATATGGGCGACCAGATCGCGATGGGTCACGGCATGGCCCATGTCGGACAGGACGCCCGCCGCCAGCCCCAGCACCCAGTCGAGGTTCAGCGTCGCCGCCATGTTGGTCTGCACCTGCGTGACGATGCCGGGGATCGGCAGACAGATGACATAGCCGGTGCCCTCGGCGTTCAGACGCACGTTTTCCGCCCGCACCGCCCGCAGGTGGACCCCGGTGGATCCCACCGTCGAGCAGGCCACGTCGCCCCCGGCCCCGCCATAGACCCCCGCGCCAAGCGCGGTCATCACCATGTCCACATAGCCCAGGCTGACCGGCGTTCCCGCCAGCAGTCCGGTCTGGCGCGCGGCGTCGGCCGTCAGAGGATGCGTGACCTGCGCGCCGTCGATGATCGGCGGCAGCAGGTTGCGGCGATGGGTCAGGCCAAGCGCCCCGATCACCGCGTCGTCGTATCGGCGGGTGCGGAAGTCGCCAAAGGTGAAGCTGGCTTCCGACGGGTCGGTCGCCCGCACGCCGGTCAGGTTCAGATACAGCCAGTCCTTGCAATGCAGCGCGACCTCGGCCCCGTCCAGCAGGCCGGGCGCGTGGGCGTCCATATGGGCCATCTGCGCGCCCTGCTGGCAGGTGTTCAGCCCGGTGCCCGTCGCCTCGAACCGGGCGCGGTCCGCCGCGCCGTCCGCCAGCCGCGCCACCGTCGGCGCGGCGCGGGCGTCCAGCCACAGCCAGGCATCGCCCACCGGGCCGTCGCGGCCGACCAGCCACGTCCCGTCCCCCTGCGCCGTCACCGCCAGCGCCGCCGTGCGGCTTGCCAGCCCGTCCACCTTGGCGCCAAGCCCGCGCAAGGCGGCGGCGCAATCGTCCCAGGTCTGGCGCAGCGATTGCGTGGCCGATCCGTCCGCGCCATGATGATAGCGGTTGGGCACCGACGCCGCCGCAATCTGCCGCCCGCCTCCGTCGAATGCCACCGCCTTGACAACCGAGGTGCCCGCGTCGATGCCGATCAGGATGTCACGGCCCGACATGATCAAGGCCCCCGCGCAACAGGCCGAATGGGTCGGCAGTCATTCCAAATCCCTCCCGCGCGGGTCCGTCGCAGGACAGCGCCCCGTCCGTAGCCCCGTCCAAGGCCCCGCCCGAAATCCATACACGAAAGAACAGGCATCGTGAATGCATTTTTTTGCAGACACAGAAATTAATTTCAGATAAGGTCGGGTTCAAGAGCAGGGATTGCCGGAGGAGGCACCCTGCCCGTCCAGCCGTCGCGACGCAAGGTCGCAGCCGGGCGACAGGAACGCAAAGGGGGGGATCGGACATGCCCGGCAAGCAGGCCGCAAAGGCGCGGCACCAGCGCAAAACGGCGTGCGGCGGCGCATGGCCCGGCACCCGCTGACCCCACCAGACATGCAGGGCCTTTATCCATGACGCAAAGCATCGCCCCAACTTCTTCTGCGCCCAAGGCCCCCGGGCCGTCGCGGCGCGGGCTGCTGATCGGCGCCGCGGTTGCCGTTCTTCTGGTCGGCGCCATCGCGCTGGACACCACCGTGGTTCCCATCGGCTCCGAAGGGGATCTCCGCGCCCAGGCCTTTTCCCCCGATGCCTACGGCCAGGCGGAATTTCCGCGCATTCAGGCCCTGGTCAAGGAACGGGCCGTGGACGCCGCGACCCTTGCGTCCGCCGTGCTGGCCGACAAGGACGCGGCGGCCGAGCAATACGGCACCCCTTCCTCGACCGGCGCGATCATGTTCGTGACGCTGACCGGCGTGGCGGGGGAACCCCGATCGGGCGTTTATCCGCTGACGGTCGAGGGCGTGCCCGCCGACATCACCGTGCGCGTCCAGACCGGCCCCGCGATCAACGGCACCGATCTGCGCGACGCGCCGGGCGACATCGCCTTCGGCAGCTTCAAGAACCAGATCGAATACCAGGACGCCGGGTCCGGCATCAACCGCGCCATGAAGGCCGCCGTGCTGGACGGGATCGACACCGCCAGCCTGACCGGCAAGACCGTCACCGTTACCGGCGCCTTCCGCCTGATCAACCCCCGGAACTGGATGATCACCCCCGTCGAGGTCGCCGTCCAATGAGCCGGCAAACCCAAGGCGGATCCGACGCCCGCGAAGTGGTGCTGGCCGCGCGCAACGTCGCCAAGTCCTATGGCAGCGTCCATGCGCTGAAGGGGGTGAACTTCGACATCCATCGCGGCCAGGTCACGACCCTGTTCGGCGAAAACGGCGCCGGCAAATCGACGCTGATGAAGATCCTGTCGGGCGTGATCCAGCCGACCAGCGGCCAGATCGTCCTGGACGGCCGGCCGGTCGTCTTCGCCAACGCCAACGAGGCCCGCGACCGGGGCATTTCCATCATCCACCAGGAACTGTCGCTCGCCCCCAACCTGTCGGTGCGCGACAACATCTTCATGGGGCGCGAACTGCGCGGCCCGATGGGCGTGGACTTCGCCGAGGAGGAACGCCAGGTCCGCGCCCTGATGGAGGAGCTGGAGGAGGAGATCGACCCCCTCACCCCCGTCGAGGAACTGCGGCTGGGCCAGCAGCAGATCGTCGAGATCGCCCGCGCCCTGTCCGTGGACAGCCGCATCCTGATCATGGACGAACCCACCAGCGCGCTGTCGGCCAGCGAGGTCGAGGTGCTGTTCAAGGTCATCCGCGACCTGACCGCCAAGGGCGTCAGCATCGTCTATATCTCGCATCACCTGGAAGAAGCCCTGACCATCACCGACCACGCGGTCGTGCTGCGCGACGGGACGATGACGGCCTATGCGCCGCGCGCGGACATCGACCTCGACTGGATCGTGCGCAACATGGTGGGCGAGAACTACGACCTGGGCAGTCCGCCCGACAGCGACAAGCGCGGGGTCGCGCTGTCGATCCGCAATCTGTCGGTGCCGGACGCCACCGGCAAGGATCTGGTGCGCGACCTGTCCCTGGACCTGCGCGCGGGCGAGATCGTCTGCATCTACGGCCTGATGGGCGCGGGGCGCACGGAACTGCTGGAAACCTGCGCGGGCCGCCTGCGCGCCTCGGGCGGCGAGATCGTGCTGGAGGGGCAGGAGATCAGCCATCTGTCCATCGCCGAACGCATCGCCCGCGGCCTGGCCCTGGTCCCCGAGGACCGGCAGCGCGACGGACTGGTCCAGACCATGAGCGTGGGCCAGAACCTGTCGCTGGCATCCATCCGCAACTTCACGCGCGGGCTGTTCACCAGCAGCCGGGCCGAAAGAACGCTGATCGAGGACAGCATCCGCAGCGTCACGGTCAAGACCTCGGGCGGGGGGGCGCCCATCGGATCGTTGTCGGGCGGCAACCAGCAGAAGGTCGTGATCGGCAAGATGCTGGCGACCAGGCCCAAGGTGATCATGCTGGACGAACCCTCGCGCGGCATCGACATCGGCGCCAAGGCCGAGGTGTTCCGCCTGCTGGCCGAGGGCGCGCGCCAGGGATTGGCCGTTCTTTATTCCACGTCCGAGGTCAGCGAATGCCTGTCCATCGCGCATCGGATCATCGTCATGCACAAGGGCCGCATCTCGGCCGAATTCGATTCCACCGTCACCAAGGAAAAGATCATGGCCGCCTCGGGCGAGTCCGTGGCTGCCTGATGGGCCGTTGAGCGAGGAAAACCAATGTCTGCAACCACCACCGCGCCCAAGCAAGACGGCTTCAGCATCGGCCGCCTGCTGCTGGAAGGCCGCGCCTTTTTCGCGCTGATCGCCATTATCGCGGTCTTTTCGTTCCTGTCGCCGAATTATTTCACCGTCTCGAACTTTCTGATCATGTCGTCGCAGGTCGCGATCTACGGCATCTTGTCGGTGGGGATGCTGCTGGTGATCCTGAACGGCGGCATCGACCTGTCGGTCGGATCCATCCTGGCGCTATGCGGGGTCTGCGCGGGGGCGATGATGCAGGGCATCACGCTGGACTGGGCGGGGGTGATCCTTTACCCGCCGGTCTGGGCCGTGGTGGTGCTGACCGTCGCCGTCGGCGCGCTTGTGGGGGCGCTGAACGGCGTGCTGATCGCCTTTTTCAAGGTGCCGCCCTTTGTGGCCACGCTGGGCGTGATGTATGTGGCCCGCGGTGTCGCGCTGCTGATGACGAACGGGCTGACCTACAACAACCTGCGCGGCCAGGAGGCCCTGGGCAACACGGGCTTCAACTGGCTGGGCTTCAACCGGCTGTGGGGAATTCCGATCAGCGTGATCGTGCTGGCGGTGGTGGCGGTCCTGGCGGGGCTGATGCTGTCGCGCTCGGCCTTTGGCCGCTGGCTTTACGCCTCGGGCGGAAACGAACGCGCCGCCGAACTGTCGGGCGTGCCGACGCGGCTGGTCAAGATCACCGTGTACACGGTGTCGGGCGCGCTGGCGGCGGTGGCGGGGCTGGTGCTGGCCTCTCAGCTGACCTCCGCGGGCCCCACGGCGGGCACCACCTACGAACTGACCGCCATCGCGGCGGTGGTGATCGGCGGCGCGGCCCTGACCGGCGGGCGCGGCGGCGTGCGCGGCACCATGCTGGGGGCCTTCGTGATCGGCTTTCTGTCGGCGGGCCTGGTGATCATCGGGGTGTCGTCCTACTGGCAGACGGTGTTCACCGGCGCGGTGATCGTGCTGGCCGTGCTGATGAACTCGATCCAATACGGGCGCGGCGGGCGCAAGTCCTGACGAGCCCCATCCTTCCCGTCCGGGGTTTCGGACGGATCGTCCTGCCACGAGCGGCAGTTGTTAACCAAAAGGGAGAGAGAGTAATGCTGAACCTGACCCGCCGCGCGCTGCTTGCCGCCGCCGTCGCCATGCCGATGATGGCAGGCGCCGCCTCGGCCGAGGGGCTGATCACCATCATCGTCAACGACCCCGCGAACCCTTACTGGTTCACAGAAGGCGAGGTCGCGAAGCGGACCGCCGAGGAACTGGGCTATACCGCCAACGTCGCCGCCCACCGGGGCGACACCAACACCGAAAGCACCCTGGTCGATACCGCGATCACCAACCAGTCGGTGGCGCTGATCCTGGATCCGGCCAATGCCGACGGGTCCGTGGGCGCGGTCCAGAAGGCGGTGGATGCGGGCATCCCGGTTTTCCTGGTCAACGCCGAGATCAACCAGGAGGGTCTGGCCAAGGCGCAGCTGGTGTCGAACAACGCGCAGGGCGCGGCCCTTGGCGCGCAGGCCTGGGTCGAGGCCGTGGGCGACGCCGGCAACTATGTCGAGCTGTTCGGCGCGCCGTCCGACAACAACGCCCAGACCCGCTCGAACGGGTTCGAGACCGTGCTGACGCAGTATCCCGACCTGGTGAAGGTCGGCCAGGAGGTCGCCAACTGGGACCGCACCCAGGGCTATCAGAAGATGCAGTCGCTGTTGCAGGCCAACCCCGACATCATCGGCGTGATCTCGGGCAACGACGAGATGGCGCTTGGCGCGATCGCCGCGCTGAAGGAGGCCGGCAAGCTGGAGCAGGTCAAGGTCGGCGGCTTCGACGGATCGCCCGACGCGGTGGCGGCGGTCAAAGCGGGCGAGATGCAGTACACCGTGTTGCAGCCGGTCGCGGTCTTCGCCGAGGAAGCCGTGCGCCAGGCCGACAACTTCATCAAGAACGGCTCGACCGGCGTCGATACCGAGAAACAGTTGTTCGACTGCATCCTGATCAACGCCGACAACGTGGATCAGATGACGGAACCGTTCACCCTGGCGCAGTAAGGGTTCGCGACAAGAATAGGGGGGCGCGGATCACCGCGCCCCTTTGCGTTTCACTGCGCCATCTCGTCTTCCCGCCAGGCATGGCCGGGATCGGGCTGGCCCGCGTCGTCGTGCTCGGCCAGCCAGGTTTCCGCATCCAGCGCCGCCATGCAGCCCATGCCCGCGCTTGTCACCGCCTGGCGATAAACGTGGTCGGTCAGGTCGCCCGCCGCGAACACGCCGGGGATCGAGGTGCGGGTGCTGCCCGGTTCAACCTTCACGTAGCCGCCGTTGTGCAGTTCCAGCTGGTCGCGCACCAATTCGCTGGAGGGCGCATGGCCGATGGCCACGAAGATGCCGTCCGCCGGGATCGTCCGCGTGCCGCCGTCCACCGTGGAAGCCAGCACCGCGCCGGTGACGCCCAGCGGCGTGTCGGTGCCCGTGACCTCGGTCAGGGCGTGGTTCCAGATCACCTCGACCTTGGGGTTCCTGAACAGGCGCTGTTGCAGGATCTTCTCGGCCCGCAGGCTGTCGCGGCGGTGAACAAGGGTCACCTTGCTGGCGAACTTGGTCAGGAACAGGGCTTCCTCAACGGCGGTGTTGCCGCCGCCGATCACCACCACCTCGCGGTTGCGATAAAAGAAGCCGTCGCAGGTGGCGCAGGCGGAAACGCCGAAGCCCTTGAACTTCTCCTCGGACGGCAGGCCCAGCCAGCGGGCTTGCGCGCCGGTGGCCAGGATCACCGCGTCCGCCGTGACCACCCGGCCGCTGTCGCAGGTGGCCGTGAAGGGCCGGCGTTGCAGATCCAGCGACGTGACCAGATCGACCACGATGTCCGCCCCCATGGCGCGGGCGTGCTCCTCCATCCTCACCATCAGGTCGGGGCCCTGGACCTCGGTGTCGCCGGGCCAGTTCTCGACCTCGGTGGTGATGGTCAGTTGCCCGCCGGGCTGCATCCCCTGGATCAGCATCGGCTTCAGCATGGCGCGCGACGCGTAGATCGCGGCGGTATAGCCCGCCGGGCCCGAGCCGATGATCAGAAGTTTGACGTGGCTTGTATCGGTCATCTTGCGTCCCATCCGGTGTTTGTGCATGAGGTAGTCCTTCCGGCCGGAAATCGCAACGCGGGTCGCGCGCAGAAAGAATGTTGCGCGCGAGGTGCCCCCATTGTAGTTTCCGGCAACGCCAAAGACCCGATCAAGAAAGAGCAGCATGGCCGGCGCGAAACTGGACCCCATCGACCGCAAGATCCTGGCCGAGTTGCAGGCCGACGGCCGGATGACCAATGTGGAACTCGCCCGCCGCGTCGGCATCTCCGCGCCCCCCTGCCTGCGCCGCGTCCGCGCGCTGGAGGAAACGGGCTTCATCCGCGGCTATCACGCCGACATCGACGCGCGCGAACTGGGGTTCGAGGTGCAGGTCTTCGCCATGGTGCGCCTGGCCAGCCAATCCGAACGCGACCTGTCCGCCTTCGAGGCGTTGGTGCAGGAATGGCCCCTGGTCCGCGAATGCCACATGCTGAACGGCGAGATCGACTTTATCCTGAAATGCGTCTCGCCCGATCTGTCGACATTCCAGCGGTTCCTGACGCAATCGCTGACGGCGGCGCCGAACGTGGCCAGCGTCAAGACCAGCCTCGTGATCCGGGCCGCGAAGGACCAGCCGGGGGTGCCGTTCGAGGTGGTCGAGGAACGGGTGCGCGAGGCGGGGTGAGCCACCGGGGGGCGACATGGAAGCGCGTGCCAGAGATCTGAGAAGGTCCATGCGGTCGTCGTGGAACGCATCTCCAGTCTGGATCGCCGCGTGGAAGACGGCTTCAAGGCGGCTGCCGGCCGCTTTGATGATGCAAACAGGCGGTTTGACGGCATAGGCAAGCGTTTCGACGGTCTTGGCCGGAAGATCGACAAGCTGCCCGACGAACGGGCGATGGCCCGTGTCGTGTTTTACGTGGCTGGCGCGCTCATGGCGGCGGTGATCTTTGGCCCGCGGCTGATGTCCATGATCGGCAATTAAGCCGAGGCTTGGCTGTCCCGGCGCCCAGGCGCCGTCCGATCCTTGCCGAGCAAAGGCGGGAAAGGGGTTTTACCCCACCGTTGCCGCGCCCGAAGGATGGCGGGGCGCAACCCCGCCTTGCGCGGCCAGCCGCCGTTCGATCGCCTGCCAGATCGCCTCTGCCGCGTTGATCCCGTCGAAGCGTTCCAGTTCCTGGATGCCGGTGGGAGAGGTCACGTTGATTTCCGTCAGCCAGCCGTCGATCACGTCGATGCCGGTGAAGATCAGGCCCTTTTCGCGCAACACCGGACCGATCCGCTTGCAGATCTCGTATTCCCGCTCGGTCAGGCCGATCTTTTCGGCGCGGCCGCCCACATGCATGTTCGACCGGGCCTCGCCGGTCTGGGGGACGCGGTTGATCGCGCCGACGGGTTCGCCATCGACCAGGATGATGCGCTTGTCGCCCTTGCTGACGGCATGGATGTATTTCTGCGCGATCATCGGCTCGCGGCTGATGCCTGCGAACAGTTCCAGCAGCGCGGACAGGTTGCGGTCCTCGGGATCCAGGTGGAACACCCCTGCCCCGCCGTTTCCGTAAAGGGGCTTCACGATGATGTCGCCGTGCCGGTCGCGGAAGGCGCGGATCGCGGCGGCGTCGCGGGCGATCATCGTGGGCGGCGTCAGGTCGGGAAAATCCAGCACCATCAGCTTTTCGGGGCAATTGCGGACCCAGAACGGGTCGTTGACCACCAGCGTCCCCGGATGCACCCGGTCCAGAAGATGCGTCGAGGTGACATAGGCCATGTCGAAGGGCGGATCCTGGCGCAGCCAGACCACGTCGAATTCGGACAGGTCGGCCTCGGCCCAGGCGCCGAAGGACACGTGGTTGCCCTGTTCGCGCCGCAGGGTGACGGGGCGGCCCCGCGCGATCACCCGGCCCTCGTCGTAGCGCAGCTGATCGACCGTGTACTGGAACAGCCTGTGACCGCGGACCTGCGCCTCCAGCCCGATGCGGAAGGTGCTGTCGGCGGTGATCGAGACATGCTCGATCGGGTCCATCTGCAACGCGACATACAGGCTCATCGGATCCTCCATCGGATTTGGGATGTTTGTCGCGCGCCGTCCGGCGGGATGCAAGCGGCCCCGTTGCATTGACTTGCACGCGCGTTGCCCCAAGTGATAGACGAAGCGTCGATTTGGACGGGCCGACAGGCCGGCAGAAAGGCAAGACCGCATGGCGATGGACAAGACGAGCTTTGACCGCGACGACCTTCTGGCCTGCGCGCGGGGCGAGCTGTTCGGCCCGGGCAATGCGCAGCTGCCCGAACCGCCGATGCTGATGATGGACCGCATCACCGACATCTCGGAAGACGGCGGGGAACACGGCAAGGGTCACGTGGTGGCCGAGTTCGACATCACCCCCGACCTGTGGTTCTTCGCCTGCCACTTTCCCGGCAACCCGATCATGCCGGGCTGCCTGGGCCTGGACGGGCTGTGGCAGCTGACCGGCTTCAACCTGGGCTGGCGCGGCTGGCAGGGCCGCGGCTATGCCCTGGGCGTGGGCGAGGTCAAGCTGACCGGCATGGTCCGCCCCGACCGCAAGCTGCTGCGCTATCACGTCGATTTCACCAAGGCCGTGCAGACACGGCGCCTGACCATGGGCGTGGCCGACGGCCGCGTCGAGGCGGATGGCGAGACCATCTACCAGGTCAAGGACATGAAGGTCGCGCTGTCGTCCAACTGATGGCGGCCAACTGATCAAAAAGGAGGAGGCGCAATGCGACGCGTCGTTATCACCGGCCTTGGCATCGTCTCGCCCATCGGCAACAATGCCGACGAGGTCACGGAAAGCCTGAAAACGGGCCGTTCGGGCATCGTTTTCGCCCCCGAATATGCCGAACACGGCTTTCGCAGCCAGGTCCACGGCATGCCGCAGATCGTGCTGGAGGACCATATCGACAAGCGCAACCTGCGCTTCATGGGTCCGGGCGCGGCCTACAACTTCATCGCCATGGAACAGGCGATCAAGGACAGCGGCCTTGAGGAAAGCGACGTGTCGAACCCGCGCACCGGCCTGATCATGGGATCGGGCGGGCCGTCCACGTCGAACTTCTTCGAGGCGCACCAGACCGTGATCGAAAAGGGCAGCCCCAAGCGGATGGGCCCGTTCATGGTCACGCGCTGCATGTCCTCGACCAATTCCGCGACGCTTGCCACGCCCTTCAAGATCAAGGGCGTGAACTATTCCATCACCTCGGCCTGTTCGACATCGGCCCATTGCATCGGCAATGGGGTCGAGCAGATCCAGATGGGCAAGCAGGACATCGTTTTCGCGGGCGGCGGCGAGGAACTGGACTGGACGCTGTCCTGCCTATTCGACGCCATGGGCGCCATGTCGTCGAAATACAACGACGCCCCGGAAACCGCGTCCCGCCCTTATGACGCGACCCGCGACGGATTCGTCATCGCGGGCGGCGGCGGCGTCGTCGTGCTGGAGGAACTGGAGCACGCCAAGGCGCGCGGCGCGAAGATCTATGCCGAAGTCACCGGCTACGGCGCGACCAGCGACGGCTACGACATGGTGGCCCCTTCGGGCGAGGGCGGCGAGCGGTCGATGCGGCTGGCCCTGGCCACCCTGCCCGAAGGCCGGACCGTCAGCTACATCAACGCGCATGGCACCTCGACCCCTGTGGGCGACATCGGCGAGGTCAAGGCCATCCGCCGCATCTGGGGCGAGGGAAGCACCCCGCCGATCAGCTCCACCAAGTCGCTGACCGGGCATTCCCTGGGCGCAACGGGCGTGCACGAGGCGATCTACAGCCTGCTGATGTTGCAAAATGACTTCATTGCAGCATCTGCAAACGTCGCGGCACTGGACCCCGAAATCCAGCCGGGCGAGATTGCGACAAGCCGGGTGGACGATGCCGGTCTCGATTCCGTGCTGTCGAACAGCTTCGGCTTCGGGGGCACCAACGCCACCCTGCTGATGTCGCGTTACAAAGAATAAGAAAAAGGGGTCAGTGATGGGCGATCTTCTGCAAGGCAAGCGCGGGCTTGTGATGGGGGTCGCCAATGACCATTCCATCGCCTGGGGCATCGCCAAGGCGGTGGCGGGCCAGGGGGCGGAGCTTGCGTTTTCCTTTCAGGGCGAGGCCTTCGGCAAGCGGGTGCAGCCGCTGGCCGCGCAGGTGGGGTCGGATTTCCTGCTGGACGTGGACGTGACCGACGACGCGTCCCTGGACGCGGCCTTTGCGGCGATCACGGACCGCTGGGGCAAGCTGGACTTCGTGATCCACGCCATCGCCTTTTCCAGCAAGAACGAACTGACCGGGCGGTTCGTCAACACCAGCCGGGCGAACTTCAAGCACAGCCTCGAGATTTCGTGCTATTCCCTGATCGAGGTCGCGCGCCGCGCCCATCCGCTGATGACGGACGGCGGGTCGCTGATCACGCTGACCTATGGCGGGTCGAACCGGGTGACGCCCTTCTACAACGTCATGGGGGTCGCCAAGGCGGCGCTGGAATCCGCCGTGCGCTATCTGGCCAACGACCTTGGACCCGACAGGATCCGCGTGAACGCGATCAGCCCCGGCCCCATGAAGACGCTGGCGGGCGCGGCCATCGGCGGGGCGCGCAAGACCTTCCGCCACACCGAGGCGAACGCCCCCCTGCGCGCCAATGCCACGCTGGAGGCCATCGGCGGCACCGCCGTCTGGCTGTTGTCGGACTGGGGCGCCTGCACCACCGGCGAGATCGTGCTGGTCGATGGCGGCTATCACGTCCTGGGAATGCCGCAGAGCGAGAATTTGTGAGGTCGCGCCGGGGGACTTCACGTCCCCCGGACCCCCTGTGGGATATTTGAGGTCCAAGGCAGGCATGGTCGAGTTCTTCACGGCGGGCGACGGCGCGCGGCTGGCTTATTCGGACGAAGGCGCGGGGCTGCCGGTCCTGTGCCTGGCCGGGCTGACGCGGAACATGGGCGATTTCGACCATGTCGCGCCGCATCTGGCGGGCGTGCGGCTGATCCGCATGGATTATCGGGGGCGGGGCCGGTCGGATCGGACGGGCACGGCGAGTTACACCGTCCCGCAGGAGGGCAAGGACGCCCTGGCGCTGCTGGATCACCTGGGGGTCGCGCAGGCGGCGGTGCTGGGCACCTCGCGCGGCGGGCTGATCGGGATGTGGCTTTCCGCGGTCGCGCATGACCGGCTGCTGGGGCTGTGCCTGAACGATGTCGGGCCGGTGATCGAACAGGCGGGGCTGGAGCGGATCTTCGACTATGTGGGGCGCAATCCGGCGGCGCGGACGCATGCGGCCTTGGCGGAACGGTTGCCTGCGGCGATGGCGGGTTTCGCCGATGTGCCCGAAGGCCGCTGGCTGGCCGATGCGCAGCGGCATTACGAGGAAACGCCCGAAGGCCTGCGCATCAACTATGACCCCGCCCTGCGCGAGGCATTCCTGGCCGCCTTCCAGGGGGATGCGCCCGACCTGTGGCCGTTGTGGGATGCCACGGCGGGGCTGCCGGCGGCATTGATCCGGGGGGCCAATTCGGACCTGCTGTCGGCCGGCGTCGCGGCCGAGATGCTGCGCCGCCGTCCCGACGCGATCTTCGCCGAGGTGCCCGGCCGCGCCCATGTACCCTGGCTGGACGAGCCGGAGGCCCTGACCGCGATCAACGCGTGGCTGGACCGCTGCGGGCGGCTCAGAAGCGCAGGCCGACGCTGAAGCTCGCGCCCTCGGTGCCGATGCCGAAATCGGCGGCGCCGAATGACAACCCGATCAGCGCGCCGGTCAGGGCCTGCGGCATCGTGTGTTCACCCGCGTGGACCCGGCTGGCCGCCGTCAGGCCCGCCGCGCCGTAAAGGCCGATCCCGGCGGCGCGGTCGTCGGGAAAGCACTTGCCCGCCAGGTCGGCGGCGCCGAAGGCCGCGGCGGCGGAATGGCCCGACGGGAAGCCCTTGCCTTCGCCCGTCGGCCGGAGCGAGATCGGCGTGCCGTCCAGCCAGGTCTTCAGGCCCAGGACCAGCACCGTCTGCAAGGCGCCGCGCAGGGCGAAATCCTCCAGCCGGTCGTCGCGGGCGGCACAAACGGCGGCGGCCAGCGGCAGGCCGTATTTCATCGCCGTGCCGAAATCCTCGAACGGGTCGGCAGCGGCGGGAGTGGCGAAGGCCGCGATCAGAACGAGGCTACGCAAGGCTGATCACCCGGTCCATGCGGGCGGCAAGCTGGTGGTTGTGCGTGGCGATCAGCGCCGACAGCCCGGTGTCGCGCACAAGCGCCATCAGCATGTCGAAGACCCGGTCCGATGTCCCGGGGTCGAGATTGCCGGTGGGTTCATCCGCCAGCAGCAGCGCGGGCTGGTTCGCGAGCGCGCGGCAGAAGGCCGCCCGCTGCTGTTCGCCCCCCGACAGCGCCGCCGGGCGGTGCCCCGCGCGCGCCGACAGGCCCACGCGGGCCAGCAGGTCGGCGGCGCGGGCGGCCGCCTCGCGCGCGGGGACGCCGTTGGCAAGCTGCGGCAGGATGACGTTTTCCGCCGCACTGAACTCGGGCAGCAGGTGGTGGAACTGATAAACGAAGCCCAGCTCGGCCCGGCGCGCTTCGGTCCGGGCGCGGTCCGGCAGGCCGGTCATGTCGCGCCCTTGCAGGATCACGCGGCCCGTGTCGGGCGTGTCCAGCAGGCCTGCGATATGCAGCAGCGTCGATTTGCCCGCGCCCGAGGGCGCGACCAGGGCCACCACCTCGCCCCGCGCGACGGTCAGGTCCAACCCGCGCAGCACCGCAACCGGCGCGGGGCCGTTCTTGCCATAGGTCTTGCCGACCCCTTCCAGGCGCAAGACGTCATTCATAGCGCAGCGCCTCGACCGGGTTCATGCGCGCGGCGCGGCGCGCGGGGAAGATGGTGACCACGAAGGACAGCGCCAGCGACAGCGCCACCGCGCGGAAGATGTCCCAGGCGCGCAACTCGGCGGGCAGGCGGTAAATGCCGCGCACCTCGGGCTGCCAGGCGCCGCCGCCGGTCAGGGCGTTCAGCGCGGCCATGATGTTGTCCACGTTCAGCGCCAAAAGCACGCCCAGGATCACCCCCGCCAGGGTGCCGATGATTCCGGTAAAGGCGCCGCAAAGAAAGAAGACCCGCAGCACCGCGCCCTCGGTCAGGCCCACCGTGCGCAAAATGCCGATGTCGCGGCCCTTGTTCTTGACCAGCATGATCAGGCCCGAGGTGATGTTCATCGACGCGATCAGCACCAGCACCGACAGGATCACGAACATCACGTCGTCCTCCATGTCCAGCGCCGCTAGGAACGACCCCGACGAGTCGCGCCAGTTCCAGACCTGCGCCCCCTCGCCCGCCGCCTGGATCAGCGGCAGCGTCCAGTCGTCCACCTGTTCGGGGTCGGAAACGAACACCTCGATCTCGTCGGCCACGCCCTCGCGGTTGAAATAGGACTGCGCCTCGGCCATGGGCATGTAGATGCGGGTGCGGTCGATGTCGTAGCGCCCGGCGCTGAAGATATACGTCACCTCGTAGGCCTTGACGCGCGGCGTGGTGCCGATGGCGGTGCGCGCGCCTTCGGGGGCGATCAGGCGGATCCTGTCGCCCAGACCCACGGCCAGTTCGCGCGCGATGCCCGAGCCGATGGCGATGCCCCGGTCGAAATCCTCAAGGCGGCCCACGGAAGTCGCGGGATCCACGATCCGCGGCATTGCCCTGAGATCGTCGAGGCTTACGCCGAAAACCTCGGCCACGTTCGAGCTGTCGTTGGCCGTGGCCATCACCTGCCCCCGCACCACCGGCGCGGTGCGGGTGACGCCCGGCACCTGCGCCAGCTTGGCGGCCATGGCGTCGTAATCCGCGATCCGGCCGGGGACGACATAGACATCCTCGGTGAACTCGTTCGTGATCCGCTGCGGGGCCATGTAGACGGTGGTATGGGCGTTGGCGCCCAGGATCGTGTCCACGAATTCCGCCCGGAAGCCCGCCCGCACGGCCAGCGTGGCGATCAGCGCCATGACGCCAAGCGCGATGCCGATCAGGCTGATCCAGGTCATCACGCTGACCCCGCCTTCGGCCCTGCGGGCGCGCAGGTATCGCCAGGCGATCATGAACTCGTATCGGGAAAAGGGCGCAGGGGACATGCGGGAAGCCTTGATTTCGCGCGGGGAACCTGACCGGGCCGCGCGCGAAGATCAAGCCGACAATGGCGTGAGGGCTTCTTCTTTGTTTCAAATACCCATATTGCGACGGCTGCCCCCAGATGCCACATCAGGCCCATGGCAAAATCCACCAATGCTTTCACCTGCACCGCCTGCGGTGCCTCCCACAAGAAATGGGCCGGGCGCTGCGACGCCTGCGGGGCCTGGAACACCATTGTCGAGGAAGCGCCCCTGTCCCAAGGCCCCGGCCGGGGCCTGGGGGCCCACAAGGGCCGCCCGGTGCCGCTGTCCGGCCTTGCCACGACCGAGGCCCCGCCCCCCCGCCACCTGGCCGGGATGGATGAACTGGACCGCGTGCTGGGCGGCGGCCTGGTGCCGGGCAGCGCGGTGCTGGTGGGCGGCGATCCCGGCATCGGCAAGTCCACGCTGCTGTTGCAGGGCGCGGCGGCCTTCGCCCGGCGGGGGCTGAACGCCGTCTACATCAGCGGCGAGGAAGCGAGCGCCCAGGTCAGGATGCGCGCGCAACGGCTGGGTCTGGCGGATGCGCCCGTCCGGTTGGGGGCCGAAACGAACCTGCGCGACATCCTGACCACGCTGGACGCCGAACGCCCGGATCTGGCGATCATCGATTCCGTCCAGACGTTGTGGTCCGACCAGGTCGAGGCCGCGCCGGGCAGCGTGGCGCAGGTCCGCGCGGCGGCCCACGAACTGGTGACCTTCGCAAAGCGCAAGGGCGTCGCGATCTTTCTGGTGGGCCACGTGACCAAGGAAGGCCAGATCGCCGGTCCGCGCGTGGTCGAACACATGGTCGACACCGTGATCTATTTCGAAGGCGAGCGCGGCCACCAGTTCCGCATCCTGCGCTCGGTCAAGAACCGCTTCGGCCCGGCCGACGAGATCGGCGTCTTCGAGATGACCGGCAGCGGCCTGGCCGAGGTCGCCAACCCTTCCGCCCTGTTCCTGTCCGAACGCGGCCAGCCGGTTCCCGGCAGCGCGGTCTTTGCCGGGATCGAGGGCACGCGCCCCGTGCTGACCGAGGTTCAGGCGCTTGTGGCGCCGTCCACCCTGGCTTCGCCGCGCCGCACGGTGGTGGGCCTGGACTCGGGCCGCGTCAGCACGATCCTCGCGGTGCTGGAGGCGCGCTGCGGCATTCCCTTCACCGGCCTGGACGTGTTCCTGAACGTCGCGGGCGGGATGCGGGTCAACGAACCCGCCGCCGACCTTGCCATCGCGGGCGCGCTTCTCTCGGCGCGCGAGGACAGCGCCCTGCCGCCCGATGCGGTGCTGTTCGGCGAAATCAGCCTGTCGGGCGCGCTGCGTCCCGTGGCGCAGGCGGAAAACAGGTTGAAAGAAGCGCAGAAACTTGGTTTTTCACAAGCGATTTTGCCCGACAGCCAAAAGGTCGAGGGCGCGGGCGGCATGGGGATCAACCGCATCGCCGACCTGACGGGATTTGCGGGAGAGGTCTTCGGCGCCGGCTGAAGTGCCTGAAAAGACATCATAACCGGCGCGAGGGGCAAGGCCATGGACGGTTTCACGATTATCGACGCGGTGGTGGCTGCGGTTATCATCCTTTCGGCCATTCTGGCCTGGTCGCGCGGCTTCGTGCGCGAATCGCTGGCGATCCTGGGATGGATCGGCGCGGCCATCCTGGCCTTTATCTTCGCCGCCGCCATGCGCCCGCTGATCGCGCAGCTGCCCGTTCTGGACCGTTTCCTGGGCGACAGTTGCGAACTTGCCACCATTGCGGGCTTCGCCGTGGTCTTTGCCCTGGCGCTTGTGGTCTTTTCCATCATCACCCCGCTGTTTTCGTCCGTCGTGCAGCGGTCCGCGCTTGGCGGGGTGGATCAGGGGATGGGCTTCCTGTTCGGGGTGGCGCGCGGCATCCTGCTGGTCGCCATCGCCTTTATTGTTTATGACCGGGTGATGACCAGCCAGCAGGTCGCGGTGGTGGAAAACAGCCGCTCCGCCCAGGTGTTCGAGCGGATGCGCGGGCAGTTGGACCAGCAGGTTCCCGACGACGCCCCGGGCTGGATCGTCAGCCGGTACGAGCAGATGGTGTCGGGCTGCACCGCGACCGCCACGCCCTCGGCCCAGGAAACGCCGCCCGCCGCGAACTGATGCGTGGGGCGCATGGCAGCCTTGCCGTGACGGTTCGGTGACGAAAAACCGCGCCCGCCGCCCCGCGGGGGCGTGACTTTCGGACGCACCCGCACTACATGGTGCGGGACAGCCCAAAGCCATTCAGGACGCGCGATGCAACCTTTCCTGGCCCATCCGTTCGATTCGGACCGCCTGCACGAAGAATGCGGCATTTTCGGCGCGATCGGCATGGCCGATGCCTCGAACTTCGTGGCGCTTGGCTTGCACGCGTTGCAGCATCGCGGGCAGGAGGCCGGGGGCATCGTCGCCCACGACCCCGAAAACGGCTTCAACAGCGCCCACCGCTTCGGCTATGTGCGCGACAACTTCACCAAGGCCGACGTGATGGCCACCCTGCCCGGACCCCTGGCCATCGGGCATGTGCGATATTCAACCGCCGGAACCAAGGCCGCGACCGCGATCCGCGACGTGCAGCCCTTTTTCGGCGAATTCCACATGGGCGGCTGCGCCATCGCCCATAACGGCAACATCACCAATGCCGCCGCCCTGCGCCGCGAGCTGATCGAGCGCGGGTCGATCTTCCAGTCCTCCTCGGACAGCGAATGCATCATCCACCTGATGGCGCGGTCGATCCAGCGCAACATCCCCGAACGGATGAAGGACGCCCTGCGCCGGATCGAGGGCGCGTTTTCCGTCATCGCCATGACCCGGACCAAGCTGATCGGCGTGCGCGATCCGCTGGGCGTGCGCCCGCTGGTGCTGGGCAAGGTCGGCGACGAAGGTTTCGTGCTGGCGTCCGAGACCTGCGCCCTGGACATCATCGGCGCCGATTTCGTGCGCGAGATCGAACCGGGCGAGATGGTCGTGATCTCTCGCGGCGAGGTCGAATCGTCGCGGCCCTTCGGGCCGTCCAAGGGGCGGTTCTGCATTTTCGAGCATGTCTATTTCTCGCGCCCCGATTCGATCATCGGCGGGCGGTCGGTTTACGAAACCCGCCGCCAGATCGGCGTGGAACTGGCCCGCGAGGCGCCGATCGAGGCGGATCTGGTCTGCCCCGTTCCCGACAGCGGCACGCCCGCCGCCATCGGGTTCGCCCAGGAATCGGGCATCCCCTACGGCATGGGGATCATCCGCAACCAGTACATGGGCCGCACCTTCATCGAGCCGACCGAGCAGATCCGCAACATGGGCGTGCGGCTGAAGCTGAACGTGAACCGGTCGCTGATCGCGGGCAAGCGCGTGGTTCTGGTGGACGATTCGGTGGTCCGCGGCACCACCTCGCGCAAGATCAAGGACATGATCCTGGACGCGGGCGCGGCCGCCGTGCATTTCCGCATCGCCTCGCCCCCCACCGCATGGCCCTGCTTCTATGGCGTGGACACGCCCGACCGCGACAAGCTGCTGGCCGCGCAGATGACGACCGAGGAGATGCGCGACTGGATCGGCGTCGATTCGCTGGCCTTCGTGTCGCTGGACGGGCTTTACCGCGCCGTGGGCGAGGCCCAGGGCCGCAACAAGGCCTGCCCGCAATATTGCGACGCCTGCTTTTCGGGCGACTATCCGGTGGCGCCGTTCGACCAGCTGGAGCGCGGGTTCCGCATGAAGGCCGGATCGGAAACGGCGATAACCGAGGCGGCGGAGTAAGCCGGGGGCCAGCCCCCGGTCCCCCGGGATATTTGCGGTCCAAAGCAGGAACTAGCGCACGATCCGTTCCAGCGGGTCGTACCAGGCGGCGTGCTGGCCCCAGACGGCGCGGGCAAGCATGGCGGGCTTGTGGCGCAGGGTCCGAAGGTCTGCCCTTGTCGCCCACGCGAATCGGTTCACGACGCCCTCGGGGTCGTTCAGCGTGACCGCCGCATCGTCGGCAAGCCTGGCGCGAAAGATCAGGTCGACCTGATGGAAGCCGCCCGCGGGATCGTGGAATTCGTTGACCAGGATCGGGGCGCCGACGGCGATGGAAAGGCCGGTTTCCTCGGCCACCTCGCGGATCAGGTTTTCGGGCAGGGACTGGCCGGGTTCGACGCCGCCGCCCGGCAGGCACCAAAGGTCGGACTGCCGGCCGGGATAGGCGTTGACCATCAGCAGCCGGTCGTTCCGCAGGATCGCCGCGCGGACGGCGAGCCTTGGACGGGTCATCGGGTGATCCGGTTCACATGGCCCATCTTGCGGCCCGGCCTGGGCGCGCCCTTGCCGTAAAGATGGACCTGCGTGTCCGGCGATTTCAGCAGGTCCGGCACGCGGTCAAGGTCGTCGCCGATCAGGTTCTCCATCACCACGTCCGCGTAACGCGTGCCGTCGCCCAGGGGCAGACCCGCCACGGCGCGGATGTGCTGTTCGAACTGGTCCACCGCGCAGCCCGCCTGCGTCCAGTGGCCCGAGTTGTGGACGCGGGGGGCGATCTCGTTGACGATCAGGCCTTGCGGGGTCACGAACAGCTCGACCCCCATGACGCCGATGTAGTCCAGCGCGTTGGCGATGCGGGCGGCGATCAGCACGGCGTCGGTCGCGACCTTGCCGGGCAGGCCGCAGGGCACGGTCGTCGTGCGCAGGATGCCTTCGCGGTGGACGTTCAGACCGGGGTCGAAGGCCGCGACCTGCCCGTCCGCGCCGCGCGCGATGATCACGCTGATCTCGGCGCTGAAATCGACAAAGCCTTCCAGAACCGAAGGCGCGCCGGTCCATTCCGCAGGGCCGTCGCCGATGCGCACCTGCCCCTTGCCGTCGTAGCCCATGCGCCGGGTCTTGAGGATCGAGGGGCGGCCGATCTGCGCAACCGCCGCTTCCAGGCCGTCTTCCGCCGGCACGTCGGCAAAAGGCGCGGTCGCCAGGCCGATCCGGTTCAGGAAGGTCTTTTCGGTCAGCCGGTCCTGCGACACCGCCAGCGCACGGCGGTTGGGGCGGATCGGCCGCAGGCTTTCCAGCAGGTCCAGGGCCGAGGTCGGCACGTTCTCGAATTCATAGGTGATGACATCGACGCTTTCGGCAAAGGCGCGCAGGGCGCCGGCGTCCTCGTAGGGCGCGTTTGTCGTCCGCCAGGCCACGTCGCCCGCAGGGGCCGCGCCGGGCTCGTAAATGTGGCAGCGCAGGCCAAGGCGGCTGGCCGCGACGGACAGCATCCGGCCCAGCTGGCCGCCGCCCAGGATGCCGATGATCCGGATGTCAGTCATCGCGCGGCTCCTCGGGGATCGAATCGGAAAGCGCCTGCCGCCAGGCGTCCAGCCGGCGCGCCAGGGCGGGGTCGGACAGCGCCAGGATCCCCGCCGCCATCAGCCCGGCATTGGCCGCGCCCGCAGCACCGATGGCCATGGTGGCGACCGGATAGCCCTTGGGCATCTGGAGGATGGAATACAGCGAATCGACCCCCGACAGCGCCCGGGTCTGCACCGGCACGCCGATCACCGGCACGCGGGTCTTGGACGCCATCATGCCCGGCAGATGCGCAGCGCCCCCCGCGCCCGCGATGATCACCCGCAGCCCGCGTTCCACCGCCGTCTTGCCGTAATCCCACAGCCGGTCGGGCGTGCGGTGCGCGCTGACGATGCGGGCTTCGTAGCCGACGCCAAGCTCGTCCAGGATCGTTGCGGCGTCCTTCATCGTGGGCCAGTCGGACTGGCTTCCCATGATGATGCCCACAGGTTTGTCCATCGTTGTCCCCCGCGTTTGCCCGCCCGCCATAGCGCGCAGGGCAACGGCCCGCAATCAGGCGATGATGTCGGGGGTGATCTCGTCCTCGAGCCGGGCGATCTGGTCCTTGAGCAGCAGCTTCTGCTTTTTCAGCCGTTGCAGCGCCAGCGACGAGGTCAGCTGCTGCGCGGACAGCGCCGCGATCGCCTCGTCAAGGTCGCGATGCTCGCACCGCAGGGCTTCCAGGCGCGCGCGGGCGATTTCGTCATGGGACATTTCGTGGTGCATGTTCATCTGGCTTGGCCGGGCTGGACGTTTGACCGTTGTTTTTCCAGCATCATAGCGCGTCTTTCGCGCGCTGTTAACAGGCGGGCGTGGTTAACGCGGGCGAATGCGGAATGCCCGTGGCAGGCAAGCCCCACATCTTGCGCAAGGGGTCATCACGCCACATATGATTGTCAACGGGTTGCCGGACCGGGACCCGCAACGCAGTCGCTTACAGAATCCGAGGGCTGATCATGACGAAGATTTCTTTGGGGGCGCATCCCTACCTGCTGGGTTTCGACCAGCTGGAACGTATGGCCGAACGGGCCGCCAAGGGCGCCGAGGGCTATCCCCCCTACAACATCGAGCATGTCGCGCCCGACGGATTCCGCATCACGCTGGCGGTGGCGGGCTTTTCCGAGGCCGACCTGTCGGTCACGACCGAGGATCGCCAGCTTGTCATCCGCGGCCGCCTGGCCGAGCCCGAGACCGAACGGGTGTTCCTGCACCGGGGCATCGCGGCCCGCGCCTTCCAGCGCAGCTTCGTGCTGGCCGACGGGGTCGAGGTCGAGGGCGCCCAGATCGAGAACGGCCTGCTGCATGTGGATCTGAAGCGGATCCAGCCTCAGCAGGTCGTCCAGACCATTCCGATCAGCCGCAAGTAAGGGGATCATCATGGATACCAAATTCGACTTCGGCGGCATCGACGCCGAGAAAACCGTCTATATCCGGCAGGTCGAGACCCGCACCCTGCCCCAGGAAATCCGCCAGCAGCTGCCGGGCGTGGACAGCATGTATGCCGTTCACGACGCCGATGGCGAACGGCTGGCGCTGGTCAAGGAACGCTCGCTGGCCTTTATGCTGGCCCGCCAGAACGAACTGACGCCCTTCAGCGTCCACTGACCGCCCCGCCGCGGGGCGGCTCGGCCCTGCCGCGGATCGCGCCCCTGGCGGCAAGGATCGCCAGGATCGCCGCAAAGGCGCAGATCTGATAGATCAGCGCGTGGGACATGGCGGCGGGATAGCCGCCGCCCTGTCCGTGCAGCCGCACGAAGAACAGGCTGGACACCACCGCGATTCCCGTCGCCGCGCCGACCTGCTGAAAGGCCTGCATGGCGCCCGACCCCGCCCCCGCGTCATGGCCCGGCACCGATTGCAGCACGGACTGGAACAGCGGAGAGATCGTCAGCCCCATTCCGAAGCCGCACAGCGCAAGCGGGGCGATCAGCGTGGCCGGGGTGAAGACCTGCGGCGGATGGCCCGCGACATGGCGCAGGAAGATCATCCCGGCCAGCATGATCGACACGCCGACCGCCATGCGCAGCGACAGCCACCGGATGCCGAATCGCCCGGTGACGTAGCTGCCCAGCATGATGCCCAGCGGAAAGGGCGCGGTGGCAAGGCCCGACTGCGGCGGGTCCAGGCCAAAGCCCGTTTGCAGATAGATCGCCAGCACCAGGAACATCCCCGGAATGGCCGAGAAATGCAGCATCACCATCGCCACGCCCGACAGAAAGCCGCCGTTGCGCATCAGCGCCACCGGCAGAAGCTGCGCGCGTCCCTGGCGCGCAAGCCGGACCTGCCGCCAGACGAACAGCGCCGCCGTGGGCAGCGCCGCGGCCAGCATGGCCACGCACCACCAGGGCCAGCCCAGCAGCGCGCCCTCGATCACCGGCAGCACGACCAGCAGCACCGCCAGCGAGAACAGCGCGATGCCCGGCCAGTCGATCCGCATCCGCCGGTCCGACGACATGGCGGGGATCCAGCGCCGCCCGGCCCCGATCACAAAGATCCCGACCGGCAGGTTGACCAGGAAGATCGGCCGCCAGTCCAGCCCCGCGATGTCGCCGGTGATCAGCGCGCCGCCCAGCAGCGGCCCCGTGACCGCGCCCAGGCTGGCCACGACCCCCGCCAGCGCGAAGGCCCGCGCCTTCTGCTCGGGCGGGAACATCACGTGCATGATCGCCATGACCTGCGGCACCATCATCGCGCCGCCGATGCCCTGCAAGGCGCGCGACCAGATCAGCATCGGCATGGTCTGGGCGAACCCGCACAACGCCGAGGCCAGGGTGAACAGCCCGATCCCCCACAGAAACAGCCGCTTGCGCCCGAACTTGTCGCCGAAGCGGCCGAACGGCAGCAGTCCCGCCGCGAAGGCCAGCACATAGGCGGCCGAGACCCACTCGATCTGCGCGGCGGTGGCATGGAGGTCCGCCTGGATCGAGGGCAGCGCCACGTTCACGATGCTGACATCTATCAGGTTCATGAAGTTGCCCAACAGCAGCAGCACGGTCGCCAGCCAGGGATTGAAGCCGGAATCGCCGGTGCCGATCGGGGTCATGGGCCTGCCTTCTTGCGGATCGTGAAAGGTCTGGACCGTCTAGAGGATTCCCTCTGGAACCACCATCTGCGCCCCGATGCCGTCCTGATGGCGGCGATAAAGCTCCCGTGCCGCCGCGTCGCCGTCCAGAACGACATGCGTGGCGCCATGGTTCCGCGCCACAAGGCCCTGCCACAGCACCGAACGCGGACCCGGCGGCGGCATCACAGGCAGCGGCGCCAGGACCGCGCCGGCGGGCGGCTCGACCGCGACGCCCGGCAGGGGCTGGACCAGCAGCAGGGCGTCCAGCCGCGCGGCCAGGCGGGCGGCGGGCGCGACCTGGTCGGGGCGGCGGGGCTGGATGGCCAGAACCCGGGCGCTGTCCCGGTCGCGGAACAGGGCGCGCAGGTCGTTGGGCGCCCCGAGGCCGGACGGGCGGCGAAGGCCCTTGACCTTGCCGCCCAGCAGGGCCGGATCCCCCCACCTGTCCGTCACGGACATCACCGCCAGAACCTCGCCGCCCGCGTCGCGCAGGGCGATGTCGTCGCCGGGCCGCGCCCGGTCGGCGAAATCCGCGCCGACCCGCAGCGCCAAGGGCACCGGCCAGGGTGCGTCCCCGCCATCCCGGGCGGCGCGCCAGTCCGCCTCGGGCATGAAGCCGCGCAGCGGCGCGAAGCCGCCGTTCAGCAGCAGCGACAGTTCCCCGGTCTGCTCGGCGTCCAGCGTCCAGGCGGGCAGCTTCCGCGCCTCGGCCCGCAGGGCGCCTGCGGCGGCCTCGGAAATGTAAAGCTCTCGCATCGGCAGATGATGGGGATGGGTCATGGTTCCTGCCTATCCGAAGCTCTGCCGTTTGTCATCGGCCCCCGATGCGTGTAGGGATCGGCTGTTAACGCCACCAGACGCCACCAGAGAGGCCGCATGACCGATATTCGCGCCGTGATCTTCGACATGGACGGCTGCCTTGTGGACAGCGAGCCGATGTCGCTGGAAACCCTGGCCGAGATGATGGCGGCCGAGGGGCTGCACGCGACCCCCGACGACTTGCGCAAGCGGTTCCTGGGCATGTCGATCCAGGCCATCGTGCGCGACATCAGCAAGGCCCTGGACCGTCCCGACCTGCCCGATTTCGCCCGCGATTTTGAAGAACGGCTGCTGGCGCGCTATCCGACGGAACTGCGCGTGATACCCGGCATTCCCAAGCTGCTGGACGGTCTTGCGGCGCAGGGGATCGCGGTGGCGATCGCCACGGGCAGTTCCGTGCGCCGGCTTGGCATCACGCTGGACGTGGCGGGGCTGGCGGACCGGTTCGGCGCGCGCATCTTCAGCGCCGACCAGGTAAGGCGCGGCAAGCCCGCGCCCGACCTGTTCCTGCTGGCCGCCGAACGGCTTGGCGTCGCGCCCGAAGCCTGCGCGGTGATGGAGGATTCGCCCCATGGCGTCGCGGGCGCCGTGGCGGCCGGAATGCGCGCGGTGGGCTTTACCGGCGGCACCCATCTGGACGGGATGCGCGACGACCACGCCCGCCGCCTGCGCGAGGCCGGGGCCGCCACGGTGCTGCCCGACATGAACGGGATGCCCGAGGCGCTTCTCGACCGGCAGACCACGGGCGTTTGACGCCTTGGGGCCTTTCGGCCAAGAAGGCGGCGACGATAGGGGGACAAAGATGAGTTTTCTGGGAATCGACCTTGGCACCTCGGGCCTGCGGGCGCTGCTGGTGGACGGCGGCGGCAGGCCCATAGGCTCGACCGAGCGGCATTACCCCGTCAGCCATCCCCATTCCGGCTGGTCGGAGCAGGATCCCGCCGACTGGATCGCGGCGCTGGAAGGCGCGGTGTCGGAGCTGCGCGAGCGTCATCCCGAATTTCTGGCCCTGCGTGGCATCGGCGTGGCCGGTCACATGCACGGCGCGACGCTGCTGGATGACCATGACCGGGTGATCCGCCCCTGCATCCTGTGGAACGACACCCGCAGCCACGAACAGGCGGCCCGCCTGGACGCCGTTCCCGGCTTTCGCGAGCTGTCGGGCAACATCGTCTTTCCGGGCTTCACCGCCCCCAAGCTGGAATGGCTTCGAGAGCACGAGCCCGAAAACCACGCCCGCATCGCCCGGGTGCTGCTGCCCGCGGCCTTTCTGAACCTGTATCTGACCGGCGATCACGTCACCGACATGTCGGACGCGGCAGGCACGTCCTGGCTGGACACCGGCGCGCGCGACTGGTCCGACGCGCTGCTGGAGGCGGGCCACATGCGCCGCGGCCAGATGCCCCGGCTGGTCGAGGGGTCCGCCCCCGCAGGCCTGCTGCGCGGGGATCTGGCGCAGGCCTGGGGGCTGTCGCGCCCGGTCGCGGTTGCGGGGGGCGCGGGCGACAACGCCGCCGCCGCCTGCGGGATCGGCGCGATGGCCGAGGGGCAGGGATTCGTGTCGCTGGGCACCTCGGGGGTGCTGCTGGCGGCGCGGGACGGCTATCGCCCCGCGCCCGCGACGGCGCTGCACACCTTTTGCCATGCGGTGCCCGACACCTGGTACCAGATGGGGGTGATGCTGTCGGCGACGGACAGCCTCAACTGGCTGGCGCGGATCGCCGGGGCGAGCCCGGCGGACCTGACGGCGGGTTTGGGCGATACGCTGCGACAGCCCGGCGCGGTGCGCTTCCTGCCCTATCTTTCGGGCGAACGGACGCCCCACAACGACGCGGTCATCCGCGGGGCCTTCACGGGGCTTGGATCGGAAACCACCCGCGACGACCTGACCCGCGCCGTGCTGGAAGGCGTGGCCTTCGGTCTGCGCGACAGCCACGAGGCGCTGAAGGCCACCGGCGCGCGGCTGGAGCGGATCATGGCAATCGGCGGCGGCGCGCGGTCGCGGTACTGGCTGAAGGTCATCGCCACCGCGCTGGACGTGACGCTGACCCTGCCCGCCGACGGCGAATTCGGCGCGGCCCTTGGCGCGGCCCGGCTGGGGATGGCGGCGGCGGGCGCGGGCGGCATCCGCGACATCATGACGCCGCCGGAGGTGGTGGAGGAGATCGCGCCCGACGCCGCCCTGCGGGGCCGGTTCGACGCGGCCTATCAGGCCTTCCGCGCGGCCTATCCGGCGATCCGGGGGGCGCAGTGACCCCCTGAACAGGGCGGACAGGGCGGCGGACTTCGCCGACCTAGCCCCGCGCGGGCAGCACGACCCTTTGCCGCAAGCCCTTCGGCCGCATGTTCGCCAGCGTCACCTGTCCGCCCAGCTGATCGATGATCTGCCGCGCGATGGCCATGCCCAGACCCGCGCCGGGCAGGGCCTTGCGGCGGGCTTCGTCGACGCGGAAGAACGGCTCGAAGGCGCGTTCCATCAGGGGTTCGGGAATGCCGGGGCCTTCGTCCTCGATCACCAGTTCGGCCTGGCCGCCCCCCTGCGCCAGGCTGACGCGCGCGGCCTGGCCGTGGGTGGCGGCGTTGATCACCAGGTTGCGGACCGCGCGCTTCAAGGACAGCGGCTCCGCCACCACCGTCGCCGGGGCCAGGGACCGCAGCGTCACGCGATAGCCCAGGGCACGCAGTTCCCCCGTCACGTCCTCGACCAGCCGGTCAAGCCGCAGATCCCGGGCGTCGGCCCGCGTCACCTCGTCCCGGACCAGGCGGATGGCGCTGTCGGCGATGCCGTCAAGCTCGGCAAGATCGGCCAGCCATTTCTCGCGCTCGCTGTCGTCCTCGACGAATTCGGCGCGCAGGCGCATCCGGGTCATGGGCGTGCGCAGGTCGTGGCCCGCCGCGGCGACAAGCCGCATCCGGCTTTCCATCGCGGATTTCAGCCGCGAGGACAGGTGGTTCAGCGCCCGCGCCGTGGCCTGCGTCTCGGGCAGGCCGGTTTCCGGGATCGGCACCAGCACGCCGTCGCGGCCGATGCGGTCCACGGCCGATTCCAGGATCCGCAGCGGCCCGGTGATCCGTGTCGCCGCGATCAGCGACACCGCCGTGGCGCCGGTCAGGATCAGCGCCATCCAGGCCCCGAAGATGCGCCAGCCGCCTTTCGGCGGGCGCAGGTCCGGCAAGGGCAGGATCGCCCAGCGGTCCCCCAGATCGACCGAGATCCGCATCGTCGTTCCCTCGGGATCGGTTGTCACGAGAAGCGGATGCGTCATCCCCTGCCTTCCTAGGACGCGGGTCCAGCGCCGGGTCGATCGGTCCTGGGGCAGACCCGCCGCGGGCGCGTCGGCAAAGGCGATCCCCGCCCCCTGCGCGGCCTGCGGGTCGGTTTCGGCGAAGCGGACGTTCCAGGCGATCTGCCGCGCCACGGGGATGGTCGCGGTTTCCGGCAGGGGACGCTGCATCATCTGCATCGCCACCAGCGTCGCCAGCGCGATCACCGTGACGATGGCCAGGATCATGAACCCGGCGATGCGGTTGCGCAGCGAGGTCATGGATCGGGCGTTTCCACCTGCACCGGGACCGCCAGCTGATAGCCGCCGTTGCGCACGGTCTTGAACAGCGCGGGCACAGCCTCGGACGCCAGCTTGCGGCGAAGCCTGCTCATCAGCACGTCGATGGAGCGGTCCAGGGGATCGCGGCCGCGCCCCTGGGTCAGGTCGAGCAGGCGGTCGCGAGACAGCACGCGGCCCGGGCGTTCCAGAAAGGCCATCAGCAGGTCGAACTCGGCCCCGGTCAGGTCGATCTCGGCGCCGTCGGCCGTGACGCGCCGTTGGTCGGGGATCGCCTGAAAGCCCGCAAAGCGGAAACGGCGCGCCCCGTCGGCGGGGGCCGCGTCCTCGGGGCCGCTGCGGCGCAGCACGGCGCGGATGCGGGCGGTCAGTTCCCGGGGGTTGAAGGGCTTGCCCAGGTAATCGTCGGCGCCGATTTCCAGGCCGACGATGCGGTCCACGTCCTCCTTCAGCGCGGTCAGCAGGATCACCGGCACGCGGGGGCGCCGGTCCTGAAGGCTGCGGCAGATCTCCAGCCCCGTGCCGTCGGGCAGCATCACGTCCAGCACAAGAAGGTCGGGGCGCGCGTCGGCCACGCGCGCCAGGCATTCGCGCCGGTCCTGGGCCACGGTCACGCGGAACCCCTGCCCGCCCAGATAGCGGGCCAGCAGGCTGCGGATTTCGGCGTCGTCATCGACGACAAGGATATGGGGGCTGCCGGTCATGGGACGGTGATACCGCGTCCCGGCGCGGATGGGACCGGGAATTTTGCAACGGAATGTTTCCCGCCAGGCACCGGCAACATCCGTTTACAAATCTGCCCCCGGCGGGACGGGTGGTCGCATTGGATTTCCCAGGCGCGGCGTTATCTAGAGGGTCACGGATACAGGGAACAGGTCATGCGGTTCGGATTTCGTCACGGGGCGGTCGCGCTGGCGATCTGCGGCGCGCTGGCAGCGGGGGCGGCGGCGGTCGGCGTGGGCCAGCCCGCCGGGACCAGCGACGCGCCCTTGATCACCGCCCCTGTCACCCGCGGCGACATCGAGGTGACGGTGCTGGCCCAGGGCACGCTGAAGCCGCGCAACCTGGTCGCGGTGGGCGCGCAGGCCTCGGGGCGGATCACCCGCATCGCCGTGGAACTGGGGCAAACCGTCGGGAAGGGCGACCTGATCGCGGAAATCGATTCCGTCAACCAGCGGAACGCGCTGAAATCCGCGCAATCGGATCTGGCGGTCGCCCGCGCCCAGCGGGTCGAACGGGAAGCGACCCTGGATCTGGCGGAACGCACGCTGGTCCGGCTGGAGAAACTGCAACGCAGCAACCTGACCTTGCAGAACGAATACGACACGGCGGTGTCCGACGTGGCCGTGGCCAAGGCCCAGATCGAGGCGCTGGACGCCCAGATCGCCCAGGCCGCCGTCGCCATCCAGACGGCCGAGGCGAACCTGTCCTACACCCGCATCACCGCGCCAGGCGACGGCACGGTGCTGGCGATCACCGCCCAGCAAGGCCAGACGGTGAACGCCGCGCAATCGGCGCCCACCATCGTGGTTCTGGGCGACCTGACGCGGATGGAGGTCTTCGCCGAAATCTCGGAAGCCGACATCGGGCAGGTGGAACCGGGCCAGCAGGTCTGGTTCACGGTGCTGGGCGCGCCCGAACGCCGCTATGACGCGGTGCTGGAAGCCGTGGCCCCCGCCCCCGAAAGCATCGTCAACGATTCCAGCATCGGCGGCAGCAGCACGTCGTCCTCGGGCGCCGCGTCCGAGGCGATCTATTACAACGGCCGCTTCACCGTTCCGAACCCCGACGGCCGGTTGCGCACCTACATGACGGCCGAGGTCCATATCGTCCTGGGCGCCGCGCAGGACGTGCTGACGGTGCCCTCCATGGCGCTTGGATCGCCCGACAGCCAGGGCCGCTACCGCTTGCAGGTCCAGGGCCGCGACGGCGCGCTGGAGGACCGGGTGGTCAGCATCGGCCTGAACGACAAGGTCATGGCCGAGATCACCGAGGGGCTGGCCGAGGGCGAGCAGATCGTCACCGGAACGGGCAGCACCGACGGAGACGGCCCGGCGCGCAACCCGATGATGCCGCGCGGGATGCGGGGCTGAGCCATGGAAAACCAGCCGATCATCCAGTTGTCCGGGATCGGGCGCAGCTACCCCTCGGGCGAGGGCAGCCTGACCGTGCTGCGCGATGTCGATCTGTCGATCCGCCCCGGCGAGTTCGTGGCGATCATCGGCGCCTCGGGGTCGGGCAAGACCACGCTGATGAACATCCTGGGCTGCCTGGATCGCCCCAGCACCGGCACCTACCGCTTTGCAGGCCAGGACATCGGCGCGCTGGACAGCGCCGATCTGGCCGCGCTGCGGCGCGAACGCTTCGGCTTCATCTTCCAGCGGTATCACCTGCTGCCGGAACTGACCGCGCTCGGCAACGTGGAAATCCCCGCCGTCTACCGGGGCGAGGCCGCCTCGGACCGCCGGGCGCGGGCGGCGCGGCTTCTGGACCGCCTGGGCATGGGCGCAAGGCTGGGCCATCGCCCGGCGGCCCTGTCGGGCGGCCAGCAGCAGCGCGTGTCCATCGCGCGCGCGCTGATCAACGATGCCAGCGTCATCCTGGCGGACGAACCCACCGGCGCGCTGGACAGCCAGAGCGGCGAGGACGTGCTGTCGATCCTGGGCGAACTGAACGCCGACGGGCGCACCATCATCATCGTGACGCACGACCCCAAGGTCGCCGCCCGCGCCCGCCGCATCGTCGAGATCAGCGACGGCCGCATCATCGCCGACCGCCGCAACCGGCCCGATCCCGCCCCCGTCCGCCGCGACAAGGCCGCCCGGGGCGCGTCCGCCCTGCCCGGCTCCGCCTTTTGGGAGGCGCTGCGCATGGCGCTGGTGTCCATGCGCGCCCACAAGCTGCGCAGCTTTCTGACCATGCTGGGCATCATCATCGGCATCGCATCCGTGGTGTCGGTGGTGGCGCTTGGCGAAGGCTCGCGCCGGCAGGTGCTGGCGAACATCTCCTCCCTTGGCACCAACACGCTGGAAATCTTTCCGGGGCGCGACTTCGGCGACATGCGGTCGGGGCGCATCAAGACGCTTGTGGCCTCCGACGCCGAGGCGCTGGCCCGCCTGCCCTTTGTCGCGGCGGCGACGCCCGGCACGGCCACCACGGCCACGGTCCGCTTCGGCGGAACGGAAGCCAACGCCCAGATCAGCGGCGTGGGCGGCGATTACTTCACCGTCACCGGGTCGAAGATCGTCGCGGGCCGCGGCTTTTCCCCCACGGCCGTCGCCCGCATGGCGCAAGAAACGGTGATCGACACCAACACCCGCGACAGTCTGTTCGCCGGGCGCGCCGACAGCGGCGTGGGCCAGGTGATCTATGCGGGCAACGCCCTGCTGCGCGTGGTGGGCGTGGCCGAGATCGCCTCGCGCGGGCCGGGGGGCAGCCAGAACCTGCGGCTTTACGCGCCCTACACCACCGTGCAGGCGCGCTATCTGGGGACCAGCACGCTGTCCAGCCTGACCCTGCGCATCGCCGACGATGCCGACATGGGCGCCGCGCAGTCCGCCGTGACGGACTTCCTGACCCGGCGGCACGGCGCGCGGGACTTCTTCATCGTCAACACCGACGAGATCCGGCAGACCATCACCGCGACCACCGGCACGCTGACGCTGCTGATCTCGGCCATCGCCGTGATCTCGCTGATCGTCGGAGGCATCGGGGTGATGAACATCATGCTGGTGTCCGTCACCGAACGCGTGGGAGAGATCGGGCTGCGCATGGCGGTCGGCGCGCGGCGCGGCGACATCCTGCAACAGTTCCTGATCGAGGCCGTGCTGGTCTGCATGATCGGCGGCGTGCTGGGCATCGGGGCGGCGCTTGGCTTCAACCTGGTTTTCGACCGGCTGAACACCAGCTTCACGATGATCCAGTCCCCCCACGCCATGATCGCGGCGCTTGCCAGTTCCACCCTGATCGGCATCACCTTCGGCTTTCTGCCCGCCCGCAGCGCGTCCCGCCTGGATCCCGTGGCCGCGCTTTCAAGGGGTTAGCCTTCGCATTTCGCGCGACGCGGCGAAAGTTGGACAGCTTGGACAAGAGCTTGCGAAAAAATCATTGTGTCCTGCCGGATTGCTGACGCAATCTGGCCTCAGCGTGACGGCTGCGTAAAGCGCGCCGCATAACCAGTCTGGGAGGACACATGACCTTATCCAAGTTGACGGCCGGGCTTTTCGCGGCCACCGTTCTGACCGCGCCCGCCTTCGCCCAGGGCTATCCCGAACGCCAGATCACCATGGTGGTGCCGTTTTCCGCCGGGGGGCCGACCGACACCGTGGCCCGCCTGGTCGCCGAACGCATGTCGGACGACCTGGGCCAGCAGATCGTGATCCAGAACGTCGGCGGCGCGGGCGGCACGCTGGGCGCGGGCCAGGTCGCCAACGCGGAAGCCGACGGATACACGGTGCTTTTGCACCACATCGGCATGGCCACGTCCGAGACGCTGTATCGCAACCTGGCCTATGACACGCTGAACGCCTTCGAATACGTGGGCCTCGTGACCGAGGTGCCGATGGTTGTCACCGCGCGGCAGGATTTCGAACCGGCCGATTTCCCGGCCTTTGTCGAATACGTCAAGGCCAACGCCGATTCGCTGACGCTGGCCAATGCCGGGATCGGCGCGGCCAGCCATCTGTGCGGGATGCTGCTGATGCAGGCGCTGGAAGCGCCGCTGGTCACGGTTCCCTACAAGGGCACCGGCCCGGCCATGACCGACCTGCTGGGCGGGCAGGTGGACATCATGTGCGACCAGACCACCAACACCACCCAGCAGATCAAGGCCGGCACGATCAAGGCCTATGCCGTGACCACGCCCGAACGGCTGGAACTGTTCCCCGACCTGCCCACCGCCGCCGAATCCGGGTTCGAGGCGATGCAGTTCGGCATCTGGCACGGGGTCTATACCCCCAAGGGCACCCCGGCCGAGATCAACCAGCGCCTGTCCGAATCGCTGCAAAAGGCGCTTGCCGACGAAGGCGTGGCGCAGGCCATGGCCGACCTGGGCACCGCGCCCTCGTCCGCAGCCGACGCCACGCCCGAGGCGCTGAAGGCCAAGCTGGAGTCCGAGATCGCCCGCTGGAAACCGGTGATCGAGGCGGCTGGCGTTTACGCCGACTGACCCACATCCCCGCCGCCATTCCGGCGGCGGGGTTTTTGCGACACGCGGGGGGATGCGGGGGGATCATGTCCACGAAACCGAAAGACGGCACCGACATCGCGGCGGGCCTGCTGTTCATGGCCATCGCCGCCTTTTTCGGCTGGCAGTCCCTGGGGTTGGAGATGGGCACCTCGATCCGCATGGGACCGGGCTATTTCCCCATGGTCCTGTCGGGGCTGCTGTTTCTGCTGGGCGCGGTGATCCTGTGGAAGGCTTATGGCCGCCCCGACGACGAGCCTTTCGGGCGCATCGCCTGGCGCGGCATCGCGTTCATCCTGCCCGCGCCGATCTTCTTCGGCCTGACCGTGCGCGGCCTGGGCTTCGTGCCCGCGCTGTTCGTCACCACGCTGATCGCGTCGCAGGCATCGGTGCGGATGCGCCCGCTGTCCGCGCTGATCCTGGCGGTGGCGGTGACGATCCTGGCGACGCTGGTCTTCTCCTACGGCCTGGGGCTGCCCTTCCGGCGCTTCGGCCCCTGGCTGCCATTCTAAGGGGCGCGCATGGACCTGCTTTCCAATCTTGCGATGGGCTTCGGCGTCGCCTCGTCCTTGGCGAACCTGGCCTTCTGCCTGATCGGGGTGCTGCTGGGCACGCTGATCGGCGTGCTGCCCGGCATCGGCGCCACGGCAACCATCGCCATGCTGCTGCCGATCACCTTCCAGCTTGAACCCGTGTCCTCGCTGATCATGCTGGCAGGCATCTATTACGGCGCGCAATACGGGGGTTCCACCACCGCGATCCTGATCAACATGCCGGGCGAAAGCTCGTCTGCGGTGACCGCCATCGACGGCTACCAGATGGCGCGCAACGGCCGCGCGGGAACGGCGCTGGCGACCGCCGCACTGGGGTCGTTCTTCGCGGGCAGCGTGGCGACCTTTCTGGTGGCGATCTTCGCGCCCCCGCTGACGGCTATCGCGCTGAAGTTCGGGGCCGCGGAATATTTCAGCCTGATGGTCATGGGCCTGGTGATGTCGGTGGCGCTGGCGCACGGATCGGTGCTGAAGGCCCTGGCCATGGTCGTGCTGGGCCTGCTTCTGGGCATGGTCGGCACCGATGTCTATACCGGCGCGCCGCGCTTCACGATGGGCATGACCCAGTTCGCCGACGGGCTGAACTTCGTGGCCGTCGCGGTGGGCGTTTTCGGCATCGCGGAAATCCTGCGCAACCTGGAGGACGAGCATGACCGCCAGGTGATGACCAAACACATCACCCGCCTGTTCCCCTCGGGCGACGAGTTCCGCCAGATGATCGGCCCGGTGCTGCGCGGCACGGGCGTGGGATCGGTTCTGGGCATCCTGCCCGGAGGCGGCGCGATCCTGGCGGCATTCGCCAGCTACACGGTCGAAAAGAAGCTGTCCAAGCACCCCGAGGAATTCGGCAAGGGCGCGCTGGCCGGGGTCGCGGGGCCGGAATCCGCCAACAACGCGGGCGCGCAGACCTCCTTCATCCCGCTCTTGACGCTGGGCATTCCCGCCAACCCGGTGATGGCGCTGATGATCGGGGCGATGATCATCCAGGGCATCGTGCCGGGGCCGAACGTGGTCTCGGAACAGCCCGCGCTGTTCTGGGGCATCATTGCGTCCATGTGGATCGGCAACCTGATGCTGGTGGTTCTCAACCTGCCCTTGATCGGGCTGTGGGTGAAGCTGCTGACGGTGCCCTATTACGTGCTGTTCCCGATCATCATGGCGATGTGTTCCATCGGGGTCTATTCGGTCAACTCGAACCCTTACGACCTGTTCGCCGTCGCCTTTTTCGGGCTGCTCGGATACGTCATGTCCAAGCTGCGCTGCGAGCCCGCGCCCCTGCTGCTGGGCTTCGTCCTGGGTCCGCTGCTGGAGGAGAACCTGCGCCGGGCCATGATCCTGTCGCGCGGCGATCCCGCCACCTTCGTCACCCGCCCCATCAGCGCGGGCCTGCTGATCCTGTCGCTGGCGATCCTGGTCTTGGTCTTTCTGCCCCAGATCCGCAAGCGCCGCGACGAGGTCTTCACCGAAAGCGATGCTTGATCAACGAAAGGACTGCCCATGATGACCCGCCGCCTTCTGCTGGGAACCGCCCTGGCCCTCGGGTTTGCCGGAACCGCCGCCGCCGCGTTTCCCGAGCGTTCCATCACCCTGGTCATCCCCTTCGCCGCCGGAGGCTCGACCGATGTGGTGGGCCGCATCGTCGCCGATCGGATGAGCGCGGAACTGGGCCAGCAGGTCGTCGTTCAGAACGTCGGCGGCGCGGGCGGCAGCCTTGGGGCGCAGCAGGTCGCCGAGGCGGATGCGGACGGCTACACGATCCTGATGGGCACGGTCGCCACGCACGCGCTGAACCCGCTGATCCTCAAGCAGAAGCCCTACGATCCGGTGACCGACTTCGCGCCCGTGTCGCTTCTGGTGCTGGTGCCGAACGTGCTGGCGGTGAACCCGGAACTGCCGGTGAACACGGTGCAGGAACTGATCGACCTGGCGAAAACCGAACCGCTGGCTTATGCGTCCTCGGGCAACGGCACGCCGCTGCATCTGTCGGGCGAGCTGTTCAAGTCCATGGCGGGGGTGGAAATCGACCACATCCCCTACAAGGGCTCGGGCCCGGCGCTGACCGACGTGCTGGGCAACCAGGTGCCGATCATCTTCGACAACCTGCCTTCGGCGTCCGGGCATATCAGCAGCGGCAAGCTGCGCGCGCTTGGCGTGACCACCGCCGAGCGCGCCGCCAGCTTCCCCGATGTTCCGACCATCGCGGAAACCCTGCCGGGCTACGAGACCTACAGCTGGAACGCCCTTTTCGCCCCCGCGGGCACCCCGCCCGAAGCCGTCGAGGCGCTTGCCGCCGCCGCCCGGACCACCATGGCCGATCCTGCCGTCGCCGAACGCATGGCCGAGTTTTCCGCCACCATCGTCGCGTCCACGCCCGAGGAACTGGCCGAGCATGTGAAGGCCGAGATGGCGAAATGGGAACCCGTGGTGCGGGACGCGAACGTCAGCATGGATTAAGCCGGCCCTTCATGGCGTCGGCCCGCCGTCCAGCGGGCCGATGACAACGGTGTCCAGAAGAATTCCAAGCGCCATCATGGAACAGGCCGAAACCATGGCCGCCCTGCCCAGTGCGGGCGTGTAGAAGGCGCCGCGGCGCCTCAGCACCCTTTGGTTGATCACCAGATAAGCGGCCGAGGCGAAAGCAAGGGCGAACAGGAAGCTTCCCGTCACGGCGGGCGGCCGTCCCATCTGGGGCAGCAGACCGGACAGGATGTTCGCGACGAACAGCCCCGTCCAGTGATGAAGATACATGGGATACCCGATGCCGCCCGCAAAGACCCCGACCGGACCGCGATGCCCCGGTCTTGCGGCCAGCAGGACGATTGTCGCGGCAACAACGGGAACGGCATGACGGTATTCCAGCATGCCCGTCCAGCCTGCCCAGCCGACGATCAGCAGAACGGCCGTCAGCAACGCCGTGCCGGCAGGCCGGAGGTGCCAATCGCGCCGCCGCCGTTGAAGCATGGCCGCCAGAACGCCCGCCGAAATCGACCCATAGAAGCCTGATCGGCGATGGCCGCGGCGGTCAGCAGGCCCCAGGCCAGAATCGAATGGCGCAGCGGGATCAGCACCAGCAGCAGCGGGGCAATCAGATAGAACTGTTCCTCGACCGCGATGGACCAGAAATGCGCCCCGGTTCCGTGCATCGGCATTGCGCCGGTGACTTCCGGGATCTTCACGATGAACCAGTTGTGGATCAGCGTCTGGCAGTAAAAGGGCGCCAGACCGTCCTTGAGAAAGGCGACGGTCCATCGACCAGAGAAAACTTGCCCGTAATATCGCCGGCGGCGGAAACTACAATCGGCCATGGGGCTTTTGGTTACCGCACCATGAACCCCGCCCTGCTGTTCGCCCTTGCAGCCGCCCCGCACCGCGGCAAGATCATCAAAGGCGCTGCTGGCAAAGATGAGGATCGGATGAGCGGACTTTTGGCACTTCTGGACGATGTGGCGTCGATCTCGAAGGTCGCGGCGGCGTCCATCGACGACGTGACGGGGCAGGCCGTCAAGGCCGGGGCAAAGGCGGCGGGCGCGGTGATCGACGACGCGGCGGTGACGCCCAAATACGTCCACGGCTTTGACGCCAGCCGCGAGATCCCCATCGTCTGGAAGATCGCGCGCGGCTCTCTGTTCAACAAGCTGGTGATCCTGCTGCCGGTCGCGCTGCTGTTGTCGTCCTTCGCGCCCTGGGCGATTTCCCCGCTGCTGATGCTGGGGGGCGCCTATCTGTGCTACGAAGGCGCGGAAAAGGTGGCCCACGCGCTCGGCTATGGCGACACCCACGACAGCAAGGAACACACCCATCCCGAAGGCGACGGCGCCGCGCTGGAGGAGGCGCGCGTGGCGGGCGCGATCAAGACCGACTTCATCCTTTCGGCCGAGATCATGACCATCGCCCTGGCAACCATCCCCGCCAGCGACACGCTGGTGATGCGGACGCTGATCCTGGCGGTGGTGGCGGTGGGCATCACCGTCGCGGTTTACGGCTTTGTCGCGCTGATCGTGAAGGCCGACGATCTCGGCGTGCATCTGGCGGCGCGGCGGAACGGCCTGTCCTCGGCCCTTGGGCGCGGCATCGTCAAGATCATGCCCGGCTTCATGCGGGTGCTGACCATTGTCGGAACCGCCGCGATGATCTGGGTCGGCGGGCAGATCGTGCTGCACGGCCTTGCCGAACTGGGCTGGTCCGCGCCCTACGACTGGATTCACCACCAGGCCGAGGCGGCCGCCCATGCCGTTCCGCAGGCGCCCGGCCTGGTGGCTTGGGCGGTGACGGCGTTCTTCGACGGCATCTTCGGGCTGGTTCTGGGGATGATCCTGATCCCCGTCGCCCATTACATCGTCAATCCCCTGCTGCGGGCGACGGTTCTGCCGCTGGTTGCGCGGCTGCGCGGCGCCCAGGGCTGACGTTCCTGTTTCGTTCCGGCCCTCGCCATGCTAACATGAGGCGAATTTCCAGAACGGGATTCGCCTCATGTGCTTTTCGCTCCAGTGTTCGCACCATCATCCGATCGCCTGCATCGTGCCCCCCTACATGCTGCGGGTGCTGGCGCTGCGGGGCGATCCCAGAACCGCCGAGATGGCGCGGACCCTGCTGAAGCAGACCGAGAAGCTGCGCGAGGAACGGGCGGACCTGACCGGCCCCGGCCTGCCCCCCTCGGAACCCTTCGCCGGCGCCTATGCCACAAGCGCCGTTGTTCCGGCCGAGGGCCTGTGCTGCCCCGACCGGCGC
Organism: Paracoccus angustae; assembly: GCF_042648745.1. Lineage (NCBI taxonomy): Bacteria > Pseudomonadati > Pseudomonadota > Alphaproteobacteria > Rhodobacterales > Paracoccaceae > Paracoccus > Paracoccus angustae. The sequence continues at coordinate 82,673 of NZ_JBHRXY010000006.1, read as the reverse complement.
ATCCATGACGGCCAGTTCAGGGCCGCCCTGCCCGGCAAGCTGATCCGGTCCGAAGGCGACGGCCCGACCGGCATCGCCGACGCCGACACCGCCTATGACGCGGCGGGCCAGGTCTTTTCCCTGTTCGCCGAGGAATACGGCCGCAATTCGCTGGACGGCCAAGGGATGCCGCTGGTGGCCACCGTTCATCACCGCCGCGATTACAACAACGCCTTCTGGAACGGCACGCAGATGGCCTATGGCACCGGCGACGGCAAGGTGTTCCGCACCTTTCTGGAACTGTCGGTGATCGGGCACGAGATGGCGCATGGCGTCATCCAGCATTCGGGCGGGCTGATCTATGAAAACCAGTCGGGCGCGCTGAACGAAAGCATCGCGGACGTGTTCGGCAGCCTGGCCCTGCAACGGGCGCTCGGACAAGAGGTCCACCAGGCCGACTGGCTGGTGGGCAAGGGCATCCTGGGCCCCGGCATCAACGGCGCCGCGCTGCGCAGCATGAAGGCGCCGGGCACCGCCTATTCCGACGACCTGCTGGGCCAGGATCCGCAGCCCTGGCACATGGATCATTTCGTGGCGACCGGCGACGACAATGGCGGGGTGCACATCAACTCGGGGATCCCGAACCACGCCTTTTACCTGTTCTGCGCGTATCTGGGCGGGCGGGCGTGGGAACTGCCGGGCCGGGTCTGGTACCGGGCGTTGCAGACGCTGAACAACCCGATGGCCAGCTTCTCGGACTGGGCGGACCAGACCATGGACGCCGCCATCGAACTGGCCGGGCGCGGCAGCATCGAAACGGTCATGCTGCGCCGCGCCTGGAAACTTGTCGGAATCGCGATCTAGGCCTAGATTTGCCCCATTCACCGGGGGATCATCGCCATGATCATCGAAATCGCGGCGCAGGGCGGATTTGGCGGCATCGCCGCCGCGAACCTGCACAAGACCATCGACGTGTCCGACCAGCCCGAACAGATGCGCCAGGAACTGTGCGAAGCCTTCGGACCGGACGAGCTGGCCCGACTTGCCCGCCAGCCCTGCGGCGACTGCGCCGACCGGCTGACCTACCGCATCACCGTGACCAAGGACCGCCAAAGCCGCAGCTTCACCCTGCGCGAGGCGCAGATCCCGCCCGACATGCTGGATCTCATCGACCAGATGTAGAAAGGCGCGGCCCGAACCGCGCCTGTTCACCTTTGCACAAATATCCTCTGGGGGTCCGGGGGGCGAAGCGCCCCCGGCCTTCGCCATCAGTGATGCGCCCCGCCCTTGTGCCGCCGGTTCCACATGACCGAATTGACAAAGGCCGTGGCGATGAAGACCGCGCCCAGCAGGCCGGTCACGACCTCGGGCAGATGCCACATGGTCTGGCCGAACATGAGGATCGACAGGATCAGGATCGACCAGAAGGCGCCGTGCTCCAGGTAACGGAACTCGGCCAGGGTGCCGCGTTCGACCAGCATCACGGTCATGGACCGCACGTACATGGCGCCGATCCCCAGGCCGATCGCGATCAGGAACAGGTTCTGGGTCAGCGCAAAGGCCCCGATCACGCCGTCGAAGCTGAAGGAGGCGTCCAGCACCTCGAGATACAGGAACCCGCCCAGGCCCACCTGCGCGGTGCCGCGCGCGGCGTCCTGCGCCTGGCCCCAGCGGTCCAGGACGTGGCCAAGCGCGTCCACGCCCAGAAAGGTCACGATCCCCCACATGGCGCTGAACATGAAGACATGCTCCTCCTCGAAGGGCAGCAGCCAGACGAACAGAAGGATCAGCACCAGGACAAAGCCGACCTCCATGCCGCGGACCGATCCGCACCGGCGCAGGGCGCGTTCGATCTTGCCGATCCAGTCCACCTTTTTCGACTGGTCGAAAAAGAAGGACAGCGCCACCAGCATCAGAAAGGCGCCGCCAAAGGCGGCGATGGGCAGATGCGCCTCGTTGATCAGGCGCGAATATTCCTGGGGATCGGTGGCCGCCAGCCGGATGGCGGCCAGCGGCCCGACATGCGCGGCGATCACCACGATCAGCAGCGGGAAGATGACGCGCATCCCGAACACCGCGATCAGGATCCCCCAGGTCAGGAAGCGGCGCTGCCATTTCGGCGTCATTTCCTTCAGCTTGTTGGCGTTGACGATGGCGTTGTCGAAGGACAGCGAGATTTCAAGAACCGCCAGCACAAGCGCGATCATCAGAAAGGACACCGCCCCGGCCGCGGCGCCGGTGAAGCGATAGCCCAGCCAGCCGGCCAGAAGGATCCCAAGAAGGGTGACGATCACCGGCCAGCGCAGATAGGACAAGGACGAACGCATGAGTTTCCCTCTTGTTCGGTTCCGACCAATAGGCGGACGGTCCCGGGCCGGCAAGGGCCCGGCTCCCCGGCCCGGGCCTTAGAGCCAGCGTTTCCAGCGCAGCACAAGCCAGGTGGCGGCGGCGGTCGCGGCCATCAGGGCCAGGGCCATCGGATAGCCCCAGCTTGCGTGCAGTTCGGGCATCACGTCGAAGTTCATGCCGTAGATGCTGGCGATCAGCGTTGGCGGCAGGAACAGCGCGGCCACCACGGACAGGATGCGCACGGTGCTGTTCTGTTCCAGGGTGATCAGGCCCAGCGTCGTGTCCACCGCCAGGCTGACGCGCGATCCCAGGAAATCGGCATGAACCTCCAGCGCCTGGACATCGCGCAGCTGGCCCTTGACGGCCGGGCGCAGCCTGGAGGATTCGGGCTGCTCGTCGATGGTGGCGATATAGAAGGCCAGCATCCGCTCGATGGTCAGCAGGGACAGGCGGATGCGGGCCATGGCCTCGGCCTCGCGGCCCACCTGGCGCAGCGCGGCTTGCAGGCGGTCGCTCTGGCCCCGCGCGCTTCGCGTCTCGAAAACCATCAGGGTGGTGTCGTCCAGCACCCGCCCCGAGCCTTCCAGAAGATCGGCCAGCCGGGCCACGATCTCCTCGACCAGGCCCACGAACAGGCGGTGCGGCGTGGAACAGCCCAGGGTCGAGCGTTCGCCCCGTTCGGGATAGGTCAGAAAGGGGCGCGGGGAATGGTGGCGCACCGTCACCAGCCGCCGCGGGGACAGGATAAAGCTGACCGGCATCACCACGCGGCTGCCGTCGCCGCGTTCGCCCGGCAGCACGGCGGTCATGGTGTCCATTCCCGCCTCGCGGTAAAGGCGGTTCGAGATCTCGATTTCCTCCATGTCGGCCAGGGTCGGCACATCGACGCCCAGTTCGCGCAGCCGGGCGGTCTCGTCCTTGTCGGGCGCGATCAGGTCGATCCAGATCGCCTCCGCCAGCGGCGCGCCCTTGTCCTGGCGGGCGATGCGGCCTTGGCGGATGACATAGGAATACATCATGGAAGCGAACCCCGGCGCTGACCTCCGGCCTTGGTAGCGCAGCGGGGCGCAAAGAAAAAGGGCGCCGGAACGGCACCCTTTTCCTTGGCTCGGCGGACCGGCTCAGAGCGTGCGGTCGCGGAAATAATCGTCGATCTCGCGTTCGGCGTCGTTCTTGGACCAGCCGTATTTTTCCTGGAGCTTGCCCGACAGGCGATCCTTGTTGCCGTCGATCTGGGTCAGCTCGTCATCGGTCAGATCGCCCCATTTTTCCTTTACGGAGCCTTTGACCTGGTTCCATTTGCCCTGGATGATGTCCCAGTTCATCTGATGCCTCCTTTCGAAGCTGCGGTATGCCGGATAAACATTCCGCAGCTTGGAAGGGTTCCTTTTGCTTCCCGTCACGTCACCCGATCGTGAGGGTCGCGCCCTTCGGCGAAGGCGGTCAGGTTCGACAGCGCGCGCAGCCCCATGTCGGTGCGCACATCGTCCGTCGCGGTTCCCAGATGCGGCAGCAGCGTCGCGTTGGGGGCATCCAGCAGCGCCTGCGGCACATGAGGCTCGCGTTCGTAGACATCGAGACCCGCGCCCGCGATGCGGCGGTTCACCAGCGCGTCGATCAGCGCGGCCTCGTCCACCACGTCGCCCCGCGCGACGTTGACCAGATAGCCCCGCGGGCCAAGCGCCGTCATCTGCCCCGCCCCGATCAGGTGGCGCGTGTTCGCGCCGCCGGGAACGGCGACAACCGCCACGTCGGCCTGTTCCAGCATTCCGTTCAGGTCGGGGATCTGGCGGGCCGGAAAGTCCAGATCCGTGACGGCGGACCGGTTGAAGAACACCACCTCCATGGCGAAGCCGCCATGGCAGCGCCGGGCGATGGCGCGGCCGATGCGGCCCATGCCGACGATGCCCACGGTGCGGCCCGTGACATGCCCGCCCAGAAGCTGGGTGGGGTTCCAGCCCGGCCACCGGCCCGCGCGCAGCATCCGCTCGCCCTCGCTGGCGCGGCGCATGGTCATCAGGATCAGCGTCAGGGCGATGTCGGCGGTGGCCTCGGTCACGACATCGGGGGTGTTGGTGACGACAACCCCCGCCGCCGCCGCCGCCTTCACGTCGATATGGTTGTAGCCCGCCCCGAAATTGGCCAGGATCCGGCAGCGCGGCCGGCCCGCGAAGGCCGCCGCCGTGAAGGCGTCGCCCAGCGTCGGGATGATCGCGTCGTAATCGCGCAGCGCCTGCGCGGCCTCGGCCTCGGTCAGGGGGGTGTTGTCGCGGAAGGTGGCGTCGAAGCGGTCGCGGATCGCGGCCGTCGCGCGGTCCGTCATGGGACGGGTGACCAGCAGCCGCATCAGAACAGCCTCCCGCCGTTCGGCACGTCCAGATCAGGGCGGATCAGCACCACCTCTCCGTCCGGGTCGGGGACGCCCAGAACCAGAACCTCGGACCGGACGGGGCCGATCTGGCGCGGCGGAAAGTTCACCACGCAAAGCACCTGCTTGCCGACCAGATCCTCGGGCCGGTAATGCCGGGTGATCTGGGCCGAGGACTTGCGTTCGCCCAGGGCGCCCAGGTCCAGCCACAGCTTGATCGCGGGCTTTCGCGCCTCGGGAAAGGGTTCGGCGCGGGTGATGGTGGCGGTGCGGATGTCGACCTTCTGGAAATCGTCGAAGCTGATGGTCATTGCGCTTTCCCCAGTTCGCGCCCGCGTTCGGTTGCGGCGGCGACCGTGCGCGCCATCAGCGGCATCAGGCCGGTTTCCGGGTCCATCAGCACGCGCAGCCCCGCAGCGGTGGTGCCCCCGGGCGAGGTGACGTTTTCGCGCAGAACCGCCGGATCCTCGTCCGCGTGGACGGCCAGCGCGCCCGCGCCCGCCACGGTCATGCGCGCCAGTTCCAGCGACAGCGCGGGGGGCAGGCCCTGCGCCTCGCCCGCCTTGGCCATCGCCTCGATCAGGTGGAAGACATAGGCCGGGCCGCTGCCCGAAAGGCCGGTGACGGCATCCATCTGGTTCTCGCTTTCCAGCCGGACCACGCGGCCCACGGCGGCCATCAGCGCCTCGGCCAGGTCCAGATGGGCAGGGGTCGCAAGGGAATTGCCGATCAGGGCGCTGACGCCCTGGCCGATGGCGGCGGGGGTGTTCGGCATGACGCGGACGATGGGCGCGCCGGGAAAGGCCGCCTCGAAGGTGGCGATGGTGGTGCCCGCGGCGACGGACAGCACCAGCGTGTCGGCCAGCTCCGGCAGGCTGCCAAGCGCATCCGCCATCATCTGCGGCTTGACGGCCAGAACCAGAACGGCGGGCTTGCCGGGCGGCGCGGCGTTCACGCGCAGGCCCTTGTCCCGCCATTCGGGCGGCAGGCGCGGGTCGATCACCGTGACGGCGGCGGGGTCCAGCCCCCGCGCCAGCCAGCCCCGCAGCATCGCGCCGCCCATCCGGCCGCAGCCGACCAGCACCAGCCCGCGCGCGTTGATATTGTCGAATTCGCCCATCCGGTCCCCCGTTCCCTGCGGGGCCAGCGCCCCTCAGGCCCGTCCGTAGGCCTCGCCCAGGGCGATGTCCAGCGCGGCGGCGGGGCTGCTGTTGCCCCAGGCAACCAGCTGGAAGGACGGATAGAACCGCTCCGAAGCGATCAGCGCGTTGCCGATCATCCGGTCCACCTGCTCGGCCGAGGCGACCGCATCTCCCGCCAGCACCAGGCCATAGCGCCAGACCATCAGCCGCTGCTTGGACCAGAAGGTGAAGCCGCCGTCCCAGACCTGGTCGTTGGCGAGGTTCAGCGTCTCGTAAAGCGCGGGCATCCGGTCGGCGGGCGGGTCCAGGTCAAAGGTGCAGATCAGCCGCAGCACCCCCTCTCGCGCGGACCAGGCCAGCGTCAGCGAATAGCTGCGCCACTGGCCATCGACCGTCATGGCGATCTGGTCGTCGGTCAGGCGGTCGAAATCCCAGTCGTGGTGGGCCGCCACCAGTTCGACGATGTCGATGGGATGAATCTCATCGGTCGGAATCACTGCTTCCGTTTGTGCCATTCCTGTGTCCTGCCTCGATCGGGAAGCGATTCTGCCGCCGCAAACCCTTTGTTCCAGAACAAGACCGGGCATGGATGCCGGAATGTTCCCACAACATATCGTCGTCGCGATTGGCGCCGCTGTAAAGCGGAATTCCCGAAAAGATTGTGGAAAAACCGCCGACCGGCTAAATGGCGCCATCCGGTTCCGACAACGGGCGAAGGCCATGCCAGGCGACCAGCGCAGCGACATCGGCAGGGGGGCGGCGACGGTCGGCGCAGGGGGCTGGATCGACCTGTCCGGGGCCGTTTGCCGCCGCCCCTGGCCGGCGCCCGGCCTGCCCGACGCCGGGCTTGACGCCGCGGACGCCCCGGGTGCCGCGGACCGGCTGGCCAGGGCCGCCGCCGGCTGGTTCGGCTGCCTGCCGTCCCAGGTTCTGGCGGTCGGGTGCCCGGCGATGCGGCCGATCCTTTGTCTGCTGCCCCCGGGCCGGGCCGTTGCCATCGCGCCCGGCTGTCCGCGCGCCGCTTTGCGAGCGGCGGACTGGCGGGCGGACCGGGCGGAAGCGCCGGGGGACGTGGACGGCGCCGACCTGGCCGTCGTGACCAATCCGGCCAACCCCAACGGCCGGGCCTGGCCGCCCGAGGCGCTGGCGCGACTGGCGCGGCGCGTCGGGCATCTGGTGGTGGACGAAAGCCTTGCCGATGCCCGGCCCGACCTGTCGCTGGCCCCCGCCCTGCCCGCGAACGCCCTGGTGCTGCGCAGTCTGCGGCCCTTGTGGGGGCTGCGTCTGGGCATCGTGCTGGGCCGGCCCGCGCTTCTGGCGCGCCTGTCTGATGCGGCGGGCTTCCGCCCCGCCGATGCCCGCGCGCTGCATCTTGGCGCGCTGGCGCTGGCCGACCGGACCTGGGCCGAGAACGCGATCCTTTACCATGCCGAGGCCGCGCTGCGCCTGGACCGCATCGCCGCCCGCGCGGGCTGGCGCTTGGCGGGCGGCACGCATCTGTTCCGCCTTTACGACACGGGCGACGCCCTTGCCGCGCAGGACCGGCTGGTCCGGGCGCAGGTCCGCGCGCGGCGCGTGTCGAACGCCCGGCTGCGCCTTGCCATCCCCGCAACCCCTGCGGAATGGGACCGCCTGTCGGCCGCCTTGCGCAGAATCTAGGCAAACCTTGCCGCCGGTCCCGGGCGCGCGCCGGCCCGGCTTTCCTTCTCGCGCGGGTCTTCACAATGTGTAAGCTGGGGAAAAGACCACGGGGACGGCGCGCATGTCGATCAAGGCCAGCATCTATCACCTGACGCATTACAGATACGACCGTCCGGTGATCCTTGGCCCTCAGGTGATCCGCCTGCGCCCCGCGCCGCATTCGCGCACCCGCGTCCTTTCCCATTCGCTGAAGGTGGCGCCCGCGGGCCATTTCGTGAACCACCAGCAGGATCCCTTCGGCAACTGGCTGGCCCGCTTCGTCTTTCCCGAACCCGTGCGCGAGTTGAAGATCGAGGTCGATCTGGTCGCCGACATGACCGTCTACAACCCCTTCGACTTCTTCGTCGAGGACAGCGCCGAGCTCTGGCCCTTCGCGTATGCCCCAGACCTGGCCGAGGATCTGGTTCCCTATCGCGCCGCGGAACCCCCCGGGCCGCTGCTGCGCGCGCTGCTGGACGGCATTCCGCGCGAAAAGACCCGCACGGTCGATTTCGTGGTGGCGCTGAACGCGCGCATCGCGGGGGACACCGCCTATACCATCCGCATGGAACCCGGCGTGCAGACGCCCGAGGAGACACTGGCCCTGCGCAGCGGATCGTGCCGCGATTCCACCTGGCTGCTGGTCCAGGCGCTGCGCCACCTGGGTTTCGCCGCGCGCTTCGTGTCGGGCTATCTGATCCAGCTGAAGCCGGACTTGCAGGCGCTGGACGGGCCGTCGGGGACCGCCCACGACTTCACCGACCTTCACGCCTGGGCCGAGGTCTATATTCCCGGCGCGGGCTGGATCGGGCTTGACCCGACATCGGGCCTGCTGACCGGCGAAAGCCACATCCCGCTGGCCGCCGCGCCGCATTACCGGTCCTGCGCGCCGATCAGCGGCATGGCCAGCTTTGCCGAGGTCGAGTTCGACTTCGACATGCGGATCCGCCGCGTGGCCGAACATCCGCGCATCACCAAGCCCTTCAGCGATCAGGCCTGGGCGGATCTGGACCGCCTGGGACACCAGGTCGATGCCGCGCTACGCGACGGCGACGTGCGGCTGACCATGGGCGGGGAACCCACCTTTGTGTCCATCGACGATTTCGAATCCGCCGAATGGAACACCGATGCCGTGGGGCCGGTCAAGCGCCAGCGCGCCGACGTGCTGATCCGCAAGCTGCGCGCCCGCTTCGCCCCCAACGGCTTTCTGCATCACGGCCAGGGCAAGTGGTATCCGGGCGAGACGCTGCCGCGCTGGACCTTTTCGCTGTATTGGCGGCGCGACGGCCAACCCGTTTGGCAGAACCCCGGCCTGATCGCCCCCGAAACCGAAGGGGACGCGGCGACGCCCTTGCAGGCGCAGGAACTGCTGCGGGAAATGGCGGCCGAACTGGGCGTCGGCGGCGACAACGTGCTGCCCGCCTATGAGGATCCGGCCGAATGGCTGGTGCGCGAGGCCAACCTGCCCGCCAATGTCACGCCCGAGAATTCGGAACTGGCCGACCCAGAGGCGCGCCACCGCATCGCCACGGTCTTCGACCGCGGCCTGACCACGCCCACGGGCTTTGTGCTGCCGATCCAGGCCTGGCAGTCGCGCGCGGGCCTGAAATGGCATTCCGAACGCTGGCGGCTGCGGCGGGGCCATGTTTTTCTGGTGCCAGGCGACAGTCCGGTCGGGTACCGGTTGCCGCTGGCATCGCTGCCGCATCTGCCGAAATCGGACTATCCTTACATCAACCCGGCCGATCCCGCCGCCGACCGCGCGCCGCTGGCCCGGCCGGGCGAGATTCCGCCCGGCCGCAAGTCCCGGCCGATGGCCCGCTTTGTGGCCAATGCGCCGGTCGGGGATGTCGTCCCCCAAGTGCCGGGGATCGGAGAACCAGAACTGCAAGGCACTGTCCGCACCGCCCTGTCGGTGGAACCCAAGAACGGACGGCTCTGCGTCTTCATGCCCCCCGTCGCCACGCTGGAGGAATACCTGGACCTGCTGCGCGCGGTCGAGGCGGCGGCCCTGCGCCTGCACCTGCGGGTCCATGTCGAAGGCTATGCCCCCCCGGACGACCCGCGCCTGAACGTGATCCGCGTGGCCCCCGACCCCGGCGTGATCGAGGTGAACATCCATCCCGCCGCCAGTTGGGACGACTGCGTGGCGATCACCCAGGGCGTCTACGAGGACGCGCGCCAGTCCCGGCTTGGCGCGGAAAAGTTCATGATCGACGGCAGGCACACCGGCACCGGCGGCGGCAACCATGTCGTCGTGGGGGGTGCGACCACCAACGACAGCCCGTTCCTGCGCCGCCCGGACCTGCTGGCCAGCCTGATCCGGCATTGGAACCGCCATCCTTCGCTGTCCTACCTGTTCTCGGGCCTGTTCATCGGGCCGACCTCGCAGGCCCCCCGCATCGACGAGGCGCGGCACGACGCGCTTTACGAACTGGAAATCGCGCTGGCGCAGATCCCCGCGCCGGATCGGGGCACGCCGCCGCTGCCCTGGCTGACCGACCGGCTGCTGCGCAACATCCTGACGGACGTGACCGGCAACACGCATCGCGCGGAAATCTGCATCGACAAGCTGTATTCCCCCGACGGTCCCACCGGCCGCCTGGGCCTGGTCGAGTTCCGGGGCTTCGAGATGCCGCCCGACGCGCGGATGAGCCTGGCGCAGCAACTGCTGCTGCGGGCGCTGATCGCGCGGTTCTGGCGCGAACCCGCTACCGGCGACCTGACCCGCTGGGGCACCGCCCTGCACGACCGCTTCATGCTGCCGCATTTCGTGTGGGCCGATTTCCAGGACGTGCTGCGCGACCTGACGGGCCGCGGCTTTCCCATGCAGGAGGAGTGGTTCAAGGCCCAGGCCGAGTTCCGATTCCCCTTCTGCGGCGAGGTCGAGGTCGAGAACGTCCGCCTGGAACTGCGCCAGGCCCTGGAACCCTGGCACGTCCTGGGCGAAACCGGGGCCATCGGCGGCACCGTGCGCTATACCGACAGCTCGACCGAACGCTTGCAGGTCAAGCTGGCGGCGGCGGATCCCTCGCGCTATCAGGTCTTGTGCAACGGCCGTCCGGCGCCGCTGACCCCCATCGGCGCGGGCGAAGCCGTGGCGGGGGTGCGCTTCAAGGCCTGGCAGCCCGCATCCGCACTGCACCCGGTGCTGCCCGTCGATGCGCCCTTGACCTTCGACATCTTCGACATCTGGTCGGGCCGCCCGATCGGCGGCTGCATGTATCACGTGGCCCACCCGGGCGGGCGCAACTACGACACCTTTCCCGTGAACGGGAACGAGGCCGAGGCGCGCCGTCTGGCCCGCTTCAGCCCCCACGGCCACCGCCCCGGCCACGGCAACCCCATCAAGCCCGAGCGCATCCACCGCGAGTTCCCGCTGACGCTGGATCTGCGGCGCGCCCCGGCCGCGTGATGGGCGGCGGTCCGGCCCCGGCGGCGCGGCCCTCCCGCATGGCGGGCTACCGTCCCCTGCCCGGCGTCCCGGACGAGATGATCGCGCCCGACGGCACCCTCCGCCCGCCGTGGCGGCGGCTGGTGGCGCATCTGGACGCGCTGTCCGACGACGACCTGACCCGCGACCTGTCGCGCGCCGACCGCTACCTGCTGGACAGCGGCGTCTTTTACCGCCAGTACGGCGGCGGAAAATCGGTCGAGCGGCCCTGGCCGCTGAGCCATATCCCCGTTCTTCTGGCGGAAAACGAATGGTCCGGGATCAGCCGCGCCCTGTGCCAGCGCGCCGACCTGCTGGAAGCGGTCATGGCCGACCTGTACGGCCCCAACGAGCTGGTCGCCTCGGGACGGCTGCCCGCCGCGCTGGTGGCGGGCAACCCGGAATGGCTGCGCCCGCTGGTGGGGGTCAGGCCCAAGGGCGGGCATTTCCTGCATTTCCTGGCGTTCGAACTGGGGCGCGGCCCGGACGGCGAATGGTGGGTGCTGGCCGACCGGACGCAGGCGCCCTCGGGGGCGGGCTATGCGCTGGAAAACCGCGTCGCCACCGCGCGGGCATTCTCGGAATTATACCCGGACGAGAACGTCCACCGGCTGGCCGGGTTCTTTCGCGACTTCCGCGACGCCTTGCAGGGCCAGGCCCGCGACAAGGACAGCCGGATCGCGATCCTGACCCCCGGCCCGATGAACGAAACCTATTTCGAACACGCCTATATCGCGCGCTATCTGGGTTTCGCCCTGCTCGAAGGCGACGACCTGGGCGTGGCGGGCGACCGGCTGATGGTGCGCACCGTTCAGGGGATGCGGCAGGTCGATGTGCTGTGGCGCAGGCTGGATGCGCATTACGCCGACCCCCTGGAACTGGATCCCGCGTCCCGCATCGGCACGCCCGGCATGGTCGCGGCGCTGCGGGCGGGGGCGGTGACAATGGTCAATTGCCTGGGCTCGGGCATCCTGGAAACGCGGGCGCTGATGGCCTTTCTGCCGCAGCTTGCGCCCGAACTGGTGCGCGCGCCCCTGGCCATGCCCAACATCGCAACGTGGTGGTGCGGCGATCCCGCCGCCCGCGCGGCGGTGCGCGCCAGTCCGCGCCGGATGGTGCTGGCCGATGCGCTGACCACGCGCCTGCCCTTCGATCCCAAGGACGACCTGACCCGCGCGGTCGGCCTGCCCGCCGATGTCCTGGCCCGCCGCCTGGCCGAGGGCGGCGGCGATCTTGTCGCGCAAGAGGCCGTGACCCTGTCCACCACCCCCGCCCTTGTGGACGGCAAGCTGGTGCCGCGCCCCATGACCCTGCGCGTCTATCTGGCGCGGACCGCCGATGGCTGGGCGGTGATGCCGGGCGGCTTTGCGCGCATCGGGACGGGCGCGGATGTGTCGGCCATCGCCATGCAGGAAGGGGGGGCCGCGGCGGATGTCTGGGTGGTCAGCCCCTTGCCCGTGCCCGCCATCACCATGGCGCGCCAGGCCACCGCCGCGGAAAAGCGCCTGGTGCCGGGCGGGTTGCCCGCGCGGGCGGCCGACAACCTGTTCTGGCTGGGCCGCTATGCCGAACGGGCCGAGGGGGTCGTGCGCCTGATGCGCGCCTTTCACACGCGCCTGGCGGAATCGGGCAAGGCGGGCGGCCCTCTGCTGGCGGGCTTCGATCCGCTGTTCCGCCAGATGGGCATCGACGGGCGCGAGGCCATTCCCCAAAGGCTGCTGGACAACCTTGCCGCCGCCATCGGCAGCGCCAGCAGCGTGCGCGACCGCTTTTCCCCCGACGCCTGGTCCGCGCTGCACGACATCGACCGAACCGCCCGGGCCATGGCGCCCAAGGTCGCGCCCGGCGACGACGCGGCCCGCGCGCTGTCCGCGCTGCTGCGCAAGCTGGCGGGGATCTCGGGCCTGGTGCACGAGAACATGTACCGCTTCGTCGGCTGGCGTTTCCTGACCATCGGCCGCCTGCATGAACGGGCCATGGGCACGGCCGCGCTGCTGGCGGTGCTGTGCGACCCCGATGCCCCCGAAGGCGCGCTGGATCTGGCCATCGAGGTCGGCGACAGCGTGCTGACCCATCGCCGCCGCTTTTCCTTCAGCGCCTCGCGCGCGACCGTGATCGACCTTCTGGCGCTGGACCCGCTGAACCCGCGCGCGCTGCGCCACCAGATCGACGGCTTGCGCGAACAGGTGGACATGCTGCCCGCCGCCAACGACCACGGCGCGCTGTCCCCCCTGGCCAGAGAGGTCTTGCGCCTGCATGCGAAGCTGGCCACCACCGATCCCGACAGCCTGGCAACCGATGCCTTGTGGCAGTTGCGCGGGCGGATCGCCGTCCTGTCCGACCTGCTGACCTCCAGCTATCTGTCCTGATGTTGTACCGCCTGCGCCTGTCCATCCGCTATGACTTCGCCCGCCCCGCCGGCGCGGGACGGCAGCTTCTGCGCATTAGCCCCGCCGACCTGCCCGGCGTGCAAGAGGTGCAGCAGACCAGCATCGCCGTCACCCCGCCCCCCGCGGAACGCGGCGGCTTCACGGACTTTTTCGGAAACGAGGTGACGCAGCTGGTTCTGCCCGCCGGGCTGACGCAGCTTCGCTTCGACATGGCGGGCCGGGTGCTGCGCCTTGCCGAGGAATCGGAACTGGACCTGTCGGCCACCCTGGACCGCCTGCCCGGCGACCTGGACGACATCACCGACCTTGGCCCCCATTCGCCCCACCACTTCCTGCGCGCCTCGCCGCGGATCCCCCTGCTGGCGCCGATCGCCGATTTCGCCCGCAGGGCCTGCGCCGACGCCGCGACCGCGCGCGAGGCGGTGGAAGCCCTGGGCCGCGCGATCCACGGCCACATGCGCTTCGACGCCCGCGCGACCGAGGTGGACACCCCGATCGGCGAGGCTTTCGCCGGGCGGCACGGCGTTTGCCAGGATTTCTCGCAGATCATGATATCGGGCCTGCGCGGCTTGGGCGTTCCGGCGGCCTATGTCTCGGGCTTCCTGCGCACGGTCCCGCCGCCGGGCAGGCCGCGCCTGGAAGGGGCCGATGCCATGCACGCCTGGGTCCGCGCCTGGACCGGGGCCGAGGCGGGCTGGTGCGAATACGACCCCACCAACGCCTGCTTCGTGGCCGCGAACCACGTCACCATCGGCTATGGCCGAGATTACGGCGACGTGGCCCCCGTCACGGGATCCATGCGGCTGGCCGGATCGCAGTCGGGCAGCCACAGCGTCGACATCCTGGCCGAGGATTGACGCCCCTGCGCGTCCTTCGCCAAACAAGGCGGCGCGGCAGGGATCCCGTGTCCCCCCGGGGAATTTGCACCTTGGTGCCGCCGGAACGGCCGCGATCGTCCTGACGGCATCAGATTGACCTTTTCGCCGTCCTGACGCACAGGTCACTCGAAACCAACGGGGGGATCTCTTGGAAAACGTCGAAACCGTCCACAGCACCTTGTTCCTGCTGTCGGTCGCCGCCGGTGCCGTCGCGGTGCTGCTGGTGCTGATCATGCGCTTCAAGATCCATGCCTTCATCTCGCTGGTGCTGGTCAGCCTGCTGACCGCCCTGGCGACCGGCGTGCCCCTGGCCGAAGTCGTGCCCACCATGCTGACGGGCTTCGGCAACACGCTGGCCACCGTCGCCCTGCTGGTCGGCTTCGGCGCCATGATCGGCCGCCTGCTGGAGGTGACGGGCGGCGCGCAGGTCCTGGCCGACCGGCTGATCAACAAGTTCGGCGAACGGCGCGCGCCTTTCGCGCTTGGCGTCGCCTCGCTGCTGTTCGGCTTTCCGATCTTCTTCGACGCGGGCCTGATGGTGATGCTGCCGATCATCTTCAGCGTGGCGCTGCGCTTTGGCGGGTCGGTGCTTCTTTATGCCCTGCCCGCCGCCGGAGCCTTTGCCGTGATGCACGCGCTGGTGCCGCCGCATCCCGGGCCAGTCGCCTCGGGCGATCTGCTGGGCGCCGATATCGGCCTGCTGCTGATCGTCGGAACGATCGTGGCGCTGCCCACCTGGTATATCGGCAGCTATCTGGTCTCGTTGTTCCTGGGCAGGCGCTTCAACGTGCCGGTGCCGGAACTGCTGGGCGCCAACGACGAACACCACCTGACCGGAGAGCCGCCGGCCTTCGGCACCGTTCTGCTGATCCTGCTGCTGCCGCTGCTGCTGATTTTCCTGAACACCGGGCTGAACGCGCTGGCGACGGCGGGGGCCGTGAACGGCGACGCCGGCTGGGTCAGCCTGCTGCGGATGCTGGGCCAGACCCCGGTCGCGCTGCTGATCACGCTGCTGATCGCGCTACATCTGCTGGGGCGCGGCAACGACCCGGCGCGGATGGAAAAGATCGTGGACGGCGCGCTTGGGCCGATCTGCGCCATCGTGCTGGTCACCGGCGCGGGCGGCATGTTCGGCGGCGTCCTGCGCGCCAGCGGCATCGGCGAGGCCCTGGCGGGCAGCCTGCAATCGGTGGGCCTGCCGCTGATCGTCGCGGCCTTTGTGATCGCCACGGCGCTGCGCGTGGCGCAAGGGTCGGCCACGGTGGCGCTGACCACCACCGCCAGCCTGATCGCCCCCACCGTGGCCGCCACCCAGGGGCTGTCCGAATTCGACCTGTGCTTCCTGGTCATCGCCATCGCGGGCGGCGCGACGGTGCTGAGCCATTTCAATGACTCGGGCTTCTGGCTGGTAGGCCGGTTCCTCAAGATGGACGAGGCGACCACCCTGCGCACCTGGACGGTGATGGAAACGACCATCGGCCTGACCGCCTTCGGATTCGCCCTGCTGGGCTGGTGGCTGCTGTGACCGGCCCGCAGCACATCGTCGTCATGGGCGTGTCGGGCGCGGGCAAGACCACCACGGGTCTGGCGCTGGCCGCCCGTCTGGGCTGGCCCTTTGTCGAGGGCGACGCCTTCCATCCGCAGGCGAACGTGGACAAGATGGCCCATGGCACGCCCCTGACCGATGCCGACCGCGAGCCATGGCTGCGCGCCCTGGCCGAGCGGATCGCGGCGGCCGAGGCGCGGGGAGAAAGCTCGGTCCTGGGCTGCTCCTCGCTGAAGCGCAGCTATCGCGACATCCTGCGCAGCGGCGCCCCGCGCGTGCGCTTCCTGCATGTCCACGGCTCGCGCGACTTGCTGGCGGAACGGCTGAACCACCGCGCGGGGCATTTCTTCCCGCCCAAGCTGCTGGATTCGCAATTGGCGACGCTGGAGCCGCTGGCCCCTGACGAGGACGGCGCGGTGATCGACATGGCGCTGTCGGCCGAAGATCAGGTGGCCGAGGCCGTGCGCCTGCTGGACCTGGACTGACCCCCATCCGGGGGCCGATTGTGCAGGATCATCGAACACTGAAGCCAGCAAAGCCGGACTAATTTTCGGTTTTTCATGAGCTTATCTCTGTGTCATCGAAACGACACCGAAGGAACGGACCCATGAAAAACCTCGCAGCCCTTGTCGGCGCCCTGGTTCTGGCGGCGGGCGCGGCCCAAGCCGCCGGCCTGAACGAGACCAACCGCCACAACGACATGCCGGACGCGCCCGTCACCGCGCAGAACCCGGTGCAGGTCAAGGCGGGCCATGTGCTGTCCGGCAAGGAACTGGCCCGGCGCGGCCTTTCCGCCGACGCGCAGCTGACCGTCAGCGACTTTTCCGCCCCCGGTCCGCGCTCGACCTATACCCGCTGATCGCGCAAGACCGGCATCCCGGACGCCGCCCCCATGGGGGCGGTTTTCCTTTTCCCGGCCCCGGTGCATGGTGGCGCCATGGACATCAGCGTTTTTCGCACCTTTGTCAGCGTCGTGGACGAAGGCAGCTTTGCCGCCGCCGCCGGACGCATGGGCATATCCCGCAGCCTGTGCAGCAAGCATGTCGCCGACCTGGAGGCCGATCTGGGCGTCCGCCTGCTGGTGCGCACCACCCGCAAGGTGACGCCCACCGCCGCGGGCCTGTCCTACAGCCGCGACCTGCGCGACATCCTGGCCCGGCTGGATGCGGCAACCGAAACCGTCAAGGCGGCCACCGCCAGCCGGTCCGGCGCGCTGAAGATCGGCAGCCCCATCTTTTACACGCTGAAGGTTCTGCAACCGCATCTGCTGGACTTCATGGAACGCTATCGCGGCATCCAGTTGCAGGTCGTTCTGGACGACGGCACCAGCGACATCGTGGGGGACGGCTTCGACGCGGTGATCCGCATCGGCAACCTTGCGGATTCCACCCTGCACGCGCGGCGGCTTCATGCGGTGCGGATCCTGCTGGTCGCCTCGCCCGATTACCTGGCGCGGGCGGGGCGGCCGGAACGGCCAGCCGACCTGCTGCGCCATGCCTGCCTGCATTACACGAACCTGCCCGGCAACCTGACCTGGCCACTGCGCCGCGGCAGCCGGACCATCCGCCAGCCGGTCCGGCCCAGCTTTTCATCGAACAACACCGAGCTGCTGCATTCCATGGCGCTGAACGGCAGGGGGCTGGCGCTGCTGCCGGAATTCATCGTGGGCGACGACATCGCGGCGGGCAGGCTGTCCGTGCTGATGACGGATTATGCCCTGCCCGACCTGCCGGTGAACCTGGTTTATCCGTCGGGCAAGCTGATGACCGGGGCCATGCGCAGCTTTCTGGATTTCGCGGCCGGCCTGCGCCTGACATGAGAAAGGCGCCCCGAAGGGCGCCTTTCCCGGCCACTGTCCCAAGCCTTCAGCAGCTGTAATACATCGCGTATTCGATGGGATGGGGCGTATGCTCGTAGGCATAAACCTCTTCCCATTTCAGCTTGATATAGGATTCCAGCTGGTCGCGGGTGAACACGTCGCCTTGCAGCAGGAAGTCCATGTCCTTTTCCAGCTCCTCCAGCGCCTCGCGCAGCGAACCGCAGACGGTCGGGATTTCGGCCAGTTCTTCCGGCGGCAGGTCGTACAGATCCTTGTCCGACGCGGGGCCGGGGTCGATCCGGTTCCTGATCCCGTCCAGGCCCGCCATCAGCAGGGCCGCGAAGGCCAGATAGGGGTTGGCCGCCGGATCGGGGAAACGCGCCTCGACACGCTTGGCTTTCGGCGATTCGGTCCACGGAATCCGCACGCAGCCCGAGCGGTTGCGCGCCGAATAGGCGCGCAGCACGGGGGCCTCGAAGCCCGGGATCAGGCGCTTGTAGCTGTTGGTGGACGGGTTGGTCAGCGCGTTCAGCGCCTTGGCGTGCTTCAGGATGCCGCCGATGAAATACAGGGCCTCCTGCGACAGGTCGGCATACTTGTCGCCCGCGAACAGCGGTTTGCCGTCCTTCCAGATCGACATGTTGACGTGCATCCCCGACCCGTTGTCGCCCTTCATGGGCTTGGGCATGAAGGTCACCGACTTGCCATAGGCATGGGCGACGTTGTGGATGACGTACTTGTATTTCTGGATGTTGTCGGCCTGTTCGGTCAGCCCGCCGAAGATCAGGCCCAGTTCGTGCTGGCCCGAGGCGACCTCGTGGTGGTGCTTGTCCACCTTCATGCCCATCCGCTTCATGGTGGACAGCATCTCGCCGCGGATGTCCTGGCCGGCGTCGATTGGGTTCACCGGGAAATAGCCGCCCTTGTGGGCCGCGCGGTGGCCCTGGTTGCCCATCTCGTATTCGGTGTCGGTGTTCCAGGCCGCATCGACCGAGTCGATCTGATACGACACCTTTTGCGGCGTCACCTGATAGCGCACGTCGTCGAAGATGAAGAACTCGGCCTCGGGACCGCAATAAAAGGCGTCGCCGATGCCGGTCGATTTCAGATAGGCCTCGGCCTTGACCGCGGTGCCGCGCGGGTCGCGCGCATAGGCCTCGCCCGTGTCGGGTTCGACCACGTTGCAATGCACGCAAAGCGTCTTTTCGGCATAAAACGGATCAAGATAGGCCGAGGCGGGGTCCGGCATCAGCTTCATGTCGGACTGGTCGATGGATTTCCACCCGGCGATGGAGGAACCGTCGAACATGAAGCCTTCCTCGAAGAAGTCCTCGTCGATCAGATCGACATCCAGCGTCACATGCTGAAGCTTGCCCTTGGGATCGGTGAAGCGGACATCGACATAGGCGACCTCCTCGTCCTTCAGCAGCTGCAAAACGTCATTGACTGTCATCTCTTCCCTTTCTGCGTAGATGCGGCCCGGCCATTCTGGTGCCGGGCCCGAAGTCCTGTTGAGGATTCGTGGTTCTTGTTGCGTCAGACCGCGTCGTCGCCGGTTTCACCCGTGCGGATGCGGATTGCCTGCTCGACAGGCGAAACGAAAATCTTGCCGTCGCCGATCTTTTCGGTGCGGGCCGCGCTGATGATGGCGTCCACCGCCGCGTCCACCTGGTCGTCGGGCAGCACCATCTCGATCTTTACCTTGGGCAGGAAATCCACCACGTATTCCGCGCCGCGATAAAGTTCGGTGTGACCCTTCTGGCGGCCAAAGCCCTTGACCTCGGTGACGGAAAGACCCTGCACGCCCACTTCTTGCAGCGCCTCTTTCACGTCGTCCAGCTTGAACGGCTTGATGATCGCCTCGACCTTCTTCATCGCAATGATCCTTCCTCGCGGCTTGCCTGACGCCTGATTGGCGGGTTTCATGGTGGGGGTAAACGGGATGTGGCGCGGATTGCTTCGGCAATCGGCTGGGCCAGGGGTTTATGCCCGTTTTTTGTGCTGGATGATCAATAAAAGAGCAGTCGCCATGCTGGAAGGCACCGAAGTCCTGACAACCGCCCAAATGCGCGCCATCGAATCCGCCGCCATCGCCAGCGGCGAGGCAACGGGGCTGGAGCTGATGGAGCGGGCGGGACGCGCGGTCGCCGGGCAGATTCGCCTGCGCTGGCCCAAGGCGGGGCGCGCGACGGTGCTGTGCGGTCCGGGCAACAACGGCGGCGACGGCTATGTGATCGCGCGGCTTTTGCACCGGGCAGGCTGGCGGGTGCGGGTGCTGGGCATGGACAACACGCCAGGACCGGACGCCGCCGAGATGAAGCGGCGTTGGAGGGAGACCGGCGGGATCGGGCCGTTGACCGAGACCGAAATGATGCACGACCCAGACAGCGACGTTCATGTCGATGCGATATTTGGCATCGGCATGACCCGGCCACCCGAAGGAGAAATCTCTGAAATCCTCGCACGCATCTATGGAAAGAGAGGGGATGGGTTTTGGTTTCGCGAACGGCTTGTCGCTGTCGATTGCCCCAGCGGGCTGTGCTTGGAAAGTGGCGAACCCTTTCCTTTTCCCCAGGGACGCGGCACTTTTGACAGTCCTGCCCGGCTGACCGTTGCCTTCGACAGCCCCAAGCCCGGCCATCTGATTGGCCTTGGTCCCACCCTGTGCGGCGAGTTGATCGTGGCCGACATCGGGTTGAAACGGTGCAGAGAGCGTAATCCCGACAGCCGAGGCTTGCGGCCCGTCAGGCTTGAAGCCATCTGGCCAGACCTCGACATCTCGGACGAAAGGCGGATCGGACCTTCGCCCGCGGATCGGCTGGAAAAACATCCGTTCGCAAGCCAGCACAAATACAGCCACGGCCACGCCCTGATCCTTGCTGGAGGCCCCGCCAGGGGCGGTGCCGCACGCCTGTCCGCCCGCGCGGCGCTGCGGATCGGCTCTGGTCTGGTGACTGTCGGACCGCCCCAGGATGCCTTGCCCGAACATTCCGGCCAACCCGATGCCCTGATGCGCCACGCCATCGACGATGCCGACGCCCTGCGCGATCTGCTGGCCGACAGCCGCATGAACGCGATCTGCATCGGTCCGGGCTGCGGGGTGAAGCGCGCCGCCGCCCTGCTGGCCGGGGCCCTGCCCGCCCGACGCCCGATCGTTCTGGACGCCGACGCCCTGACGGCCCTGTCGGGCGAACCGGACCTTATGGCCGCGCTTCACCAGGATTGCGTCCTGACCCCGCACAAGGGCGAGTTCGCCCGCCTGTTCCCCGAACTCGCCGACCGGCTGGCGGAAACGCCGACCAAAGGCCCTGCCTATTCCAAGCTGGACGCCGCCCGCGAGGCCGCCGCCCGCTGCGGCGCCGTGGTTCTGCTGAAAGGCCCCGATACCGTCATCGCCGCCCCTGACGGTCGCGCCCGGATCCACTCGGCCTTCGACATCCCCTGGCTTGCCACCGCAGGCGCGGGCGACGTGCTGGCGGGGATCATCACCGGCCTGCTGGCGCGCGGGTTTCAGCCGCTGGATGCCGCGAGCCTTGGCGCGCTGATCCACGCCAAGGCGGCCCGCGCCTTCGGCCCCGGCCTGATCGCCGACGACCTGCCCGACATGATCCCGCAGGCCTTGCGCGAGATGGCCCCTAGAAGTCCCAGTCCTCGTCCTCGGTCGCGACCGCCTTGCCGATGACATAGGACGACCCGGATCCGCTGAAGAAGTCGTGGTTCTCGCTGTCGGGCGACAGCGCGGCCAGGATCGCCGGGTTCACCTCGCAGGCGGGGGGCGGGAAAAGCGCTTCGTAGCCAAGGTTCTGCAATGCTTTGTTCGCGTTGTAGTGCAGGAAGGCCTTTACGTCCTCGGTCAGGCCGATGCCGTCATACAGTTCCGCCGTATAACGCTGCTCGATGTCGTAAAGCTCGAACATCAGCGAGAAGGCGAAGTCCTTCAACTCGGCCCGCCGTTCCTCGGAAACCCGCTCCAGGCCCCGCTGGAACTTGTAGCCGATGTAATAGCCGTGCACCGCCTCGTCGCGGATGATCAGGCGGATCAGGTCGGCGGTGTTGGTCAGCTTGGCGCGGCTGGACCAGTACATCGGCAGGTAGAAGCCCGAATAAAACAGGAAGCTTTCCAGGAAAACGCTTGCAACCTTGCGTTTCAAAGGATCGGACCCGGCCTTGTATTCCTCCAGGATCAGCCGCGCCTTGGCTTGCAGATGGGGGTTCTCCTCGGCCCAGCGGAAGGCCTCGTCCACCTCCTTGGTCAGGCACAGGGTCGAGAAGATCGAACTGTAAGACCGCGCGTGAACCGCCTCCATGAAGGCGATGTTGGACAGCACCGCCTCCTCGTGCGGGGTGATGGCGTCGGGCATCATCGCCGGCGCGCCGACCGTGTTCTGCACCGTGTCCAGCAGCGTCAGTCCGGTGAAGACGCGGATCGTCAGCTCGCGTTCGGCGGGGCGCAGGGTGGCCCAGCTTTGCACGTCATTGGACAGCGGCACCTTTTCCGGCAGCCAGAAGTTCACCGTCAGCCGGTTCCAGACCTCAAGGTCTTTCTCGTCGTCCAGACGGTTCCAGTTGATCGCGCGCGCGACCGTCTGCATCACCTGATCCTTCATCGCGAAGAACCCCTTTCATCTTTGCATAAATATCCCACGGGGGTCCGGGGGTGTGAAACCCCCGGCGCGACAGCCGTTACAACGTGCAGGACACGCAGCCCTGGACCTCGGTCCCCTCCAGCGCGGTCTGGCGCAGGCGGATGTAGTAGATCGTCTTGATGCCCTTCTTCCACGCGTAAATCTGCGCGCGGTTGATGTCGCGGGTCGTGGCTTCGGCCGGGAAGAACAGCGTAAGGCTCAGGCCCTGGTCCACATGCTCGGTCGCGGCGGCATAGGTGTCGATGATCGCCTCGGGGCCGATCTCGTAGGCGTCGCGGTAATAGTCCAGGTTGTCGTTCGACATGAAGGCCGCAGGGTAATAGACGCGGCCGATCTTGCCTTCCTTGCGGATCTCGATCTTGGACACGATCGGGTGGATCGAACTGGTCGAGTTGTTGATATAGCTGATCGATCCGGTCGGCGGCACGGCTTGCAGGTTGCGGTTGTACAGCCCGTGCCTCATCACGGCGGCCTTGAGCGCGGCCCAGTCGTCGCGCGTGGGCAGCGTCACCCCTTCGAAGACCCGCCCCACGTCCGGCAGCGTGGGCAGCCAGTCGCGGTCCGTGTACTTGTCGAAGAACGTCCCGTCCGCGTATTTCGACTTTTCGAAGTCCTTGAAGGTCCGGCCGTGCTCCTGCGCCAGAAGGTTCGACGCGCGGATCGCGTGAAAGGCCACCGCGGCGAAATAGACCGATGTGAACTCGACCCCCTCGGGGCTGCCATAGTGGATCCGCTCGCGGGCCAGGAAGCCGTGCAGGTTCATCTGGCCCAGGCCCACGGCATGGGCCTCGTCATTGCCGCGCCGGATCGACGGAACCGCGTCGATGGCCGACATCTCGGACACGGCGGTCAGCGCGCGGATGGCGGCCTCGACCGTGCCGCCGAAGTCCGGGCCGTCCATGGTGGCCGCGATGTTCAGCGAACCCAGATTGCATGAAATATCAGTGCCCAGGTGCGAATAGCTCAGATCCTCGTTGAACTCGCTGGCCTCGTTCACTTGCAGGATCTCGCTGCACAGGTTCGACATGGCGATGCGGCCATGCACGGGATTGGCGCGGTTCACCGTGTCCTCGAACATAATGTAGGGATAGCCGGATTCGAACTGGATTTCCGCGATGGTCTGGAAGAACTCGCGCGCGTTGATCTTGCGCTTCTTGATGCGCTTGTCGTCGACCATCTCGGCGTATTTCTCGGTCACGGAAATGTCCGAGAACGGCACCCCATAGACCTTCTGCACGTCATGGGGCGAGAACAGGTACATGTCGGCGTTCTTCTTGGCCAGCTCGAAGGTGATGTCGGGGATCACCACGCCAAGGCTCAGCGTCTTGATGCGGATCTTCTCGTCCGCGTTCTCGCGCTTGGTGTCCAGGAAGCGCATGATGTCGGGGTGGTGGGCGTTGAGGTAAACCGCCCCCGCCCCCTGCCGCGCGCCAAGCTGGTTGGCATAGCTGAAGCTGTCTTCCAGCAGCTTCATCACCGGGATCACGCCCGACGACTGGTTCTCGATGCCCTTGATCGGCGCCCCGGCTTCCCTCAGGTTGGTCAGCATCAAGGCCACGCCGCCGCCTCGCTTGGACAGTTGCAGGGCGGAATTGATCGACCGGCCGATGGACTCCATGTTGTCCTCGACCCGCAAAAGGAAGCACGAGATCAGCTCGCCGCGCGATTTCTTGCCCGCGTTCAGGAAGGTCGGCGTGGCGGGCTGGAAGCGGCCCGACAGCATCTCCTCCATGAAGCGCATGGCCAGCGCCTCGTCCCCGCGCGCGAGCGTCAGGGCGACCATGACCACGCGGTCCTCGTAGCGTTCCAGATAGCGCTGCCCGTCGCGGGTCTTCAGCGTGTAGCTGGTATAGTACTTGAACGCGCCCAGAAAGGTCGGAAAGCGGAACTTGCGTTCGTAGGCCGCGTCCCAGATGGCGCGCTGGAAGTTGCGGGAATACTGGTCAAGAACCTCGGCCTCGTAATAGCCCTCGTCCACCAGATAGCGCAGCTTCTCGTCCAGGTTGTGGAAGAAGACGGTGTTCTGGTTCACGTGTTGCAGGAAATACTGGCGCGCCGCCATGCGGTCGGCGTCGAACCGGATGCGCCCGTCGGCGTCGTACAGGTTCAGCATCGCGTTCAGCGCGTGGTAGTCCAGCTCTGGTTTCAGACCGTCAAGCATTCCATCCCCCGGAATTGATGAAGGCCCGCGCGGACCTTTTGAATATCTGTGTCCGTCCCCGCCAGCTCGAACCGCCACAAGACGGGGACATTGCATTTTTCCGCGATGACGCGGGCCGACAGCGCATAGGTCGCGCCGAAATTGCGGTTTCCCGAGCCGATCACCCCCCGCAGGCCGGCGCGGCGGCGGGGGTCGTTCAGGAAATGGATCACGGGCTTGGGCACCGCGCCGCGTCCCTGCCCGTCGGCATAGGTCGGGCAGATCAGCACAAAGGGCGCCTCCGGCACCGGCATCGGATCGGCGGGCCGGATCGGGATCCGCAGCGCGGGCAGGCCCAACCGCGCGACAAAGCGCGCCGTGTTGCCCGAGGCCGAGGAATAGAAGACCAGCCCGTAGGATGGGGTTTCACCCCGCCATGCCCCGCATGCCGCCATGGCCGATCAGGCCAGCCGGCCGATCATGTCGGGCCGAAAGCCCGCCCAATGCGATTCCCCGGCGATCACCACGGGGGCCTGGCGATAGCCAAGCGCCATCACGCGCTCCATCGCCTGCGCATCCTCGGTCAGGTCGATCACGTCATAGGACAAGCCGCGCGCATCGAGGGCGCGCGTCGTCGCGGTGCATTGCACGCAGGCGGGTTTGGAATAAACGGTGATGGTCATGCCCACTGCTCCTTCAGCTTTGGGCAGGGTCGGACAGGCCGCGGGGCACGTCCCCCCAACCGCTCTGTCAGGCCTGCTGCCCGGTGTCGTTTTCCTGTCACGGCCAGCCTTGGCCCCGGACCTCCGGGTCAGACTGCCCCGCAAGCCACGGGCTTGCAAAGGGCTTCGTTCCTGCGCGGTCCGGCCACCCTCTTAGCTGTTGCACATCGACAACCGCAAGGGGCTTCACCACATCATCTAGCCATATTTGCCAATACCGCGTCAACATGTTGACAGCCGATTCGGTTTCCGGCGCGCATGAAAAACATCGCTGTTGCTTTTGCGGCACGACCTGCCGCCGCAAATCTTCGCGCCGCGTCCGGCCATGTCTCAATCGCGCCCTGCAAGGTCGCAATTTTGCCACGCCCCCGCCACAATGCGGCTAATTTGCACCCCATAGCAGCCAGCACCTCCATGGGTCCAGACATGAACACGACCTCGACCGCCAGCCTGATCGCAGAACGCGTCCCCGGCTTTTCCCTGCCCCGCGAGTTGTATTGCGGCGAGCAGGCCTTCCAAGACGACCTGGATCAGATCTGGTACCGCGAATGGCTTTTCGCGCTGCCCTCGTGCGAGATCCCCAAGACCGGCAATTTCGTCACGCTGAACGTGGGCGCCTATCCGGTGATCGTGGTGCGCGGCGGCGACGGGCGCATTCGCGCCTTCCACAACGTTTGCCGCCACCGCGGCCAGCGGCTTTGCGCCAAAACGAACGGGTCCAATCCGAAGCTGGTCTGTCCCTATCATCAGTGGACCTATGACCTGGACGGCAAGCTGCTGTACGCCCGCGACATGGGCGAAGGCTTTGACGCCAGCAAGTATGGCCTGAAGCCGGTCCATTGCGTCGATCTGGGCGGCATGGTCTTCATCTGCCTGGCGCAGATCCCGCCGGCCATCAACGACCTGGCCGCCAACCTGACGCGCTTTGTGCTGCCCTCGGCCATCGCGGACAGCAAGATCGCCTTTTCCTCGACCATCATCGAGAAGGGCAACTGGAAGCTGGTGATGGAAAACAACCGCGAGTGCTACCACTGCGGCGGCTCGCACCCCTCGCTGTGCCGGACCTATTCCGACGACCCGCTGATGACGGTGATGGAAGGGCCGAATTCCGCCAGCCCCGAGATCCTGGACCATTGGGCGCGCTGCGACGCCGCAAACCTGCCGTCCCGCTTCACCAACGCGCCCGACATGCAGTGGCGCATGGCCCGCGTGCCGCTGATGGACAACCAGGAAAGCTTCACCATGTCGGGCAAGGCCGCGGTGTCGCGGCGGATGGGCACGATTCCCTGGAACGACGCCGGCAGCCTGATGTTCTATCACTTCCCGTCGTCCTGGAACCACTTCCTGCCCGACCACGCGATCGTCTTCCGCATCCTGCCGATCAGCCCCACCGAAACCGAGGTCACGACCAAGTGGCTGGTCCACAAGGACGCGGTCGAGGGCGTGGACTACGACCTGCAAAAGCTGACCGAGGTGTGGCTGGCCACCAACGACGAGGACCGCCGGGTGGTCGAGGAAAACCAGCGCGGCATCCTGTCGCCCGCCTATCAGCCCGGACCCTACTCGCCGACGCAGGAAGCCGGCGTCATCCACCTGATCGACTGGTATTGCGGGCTGATGTCCCGCCGCCTGACCCCGGCAAGCGTCGCGGCGGAGTAAGGATCCGATGAAGAAACCACGCCTGAACTGGGCCGCCGAGCCGTGGTCCGACGACGAGCTTCTGGAATGCGCGATGGTGGTGCCGGAAACCGCGGACGCCGCCACCTTCACCTTCCGGGCGCCGTCGGGGGCGTGGTTCGATTACCAGCCGGGGCAGTTCGTCACGCTGGATCTGCCCCTGCCGTCCGGCAACGTGCAGCGGACCTACACGATCAGCTCCAGCCCGTCGCGGCCGCTGTCGATCTCGGTCACGGTCAAGGCGCAGCGCACGTCCTTGGCGACCCGCTGGATGCTGGATCATCTGCACCCGGGGATGCGGATCAAGGCCTATGGCCCGTCGGGGATCTTTTCCAGCCACCGCCATCCGGCCAAGAAGCACCTGTTCATTTCGGCCGGGTCGGGCGTCACGCCGATGATGTCCATGACCACCTGGGCATGGGATTCGGGCGAGATGCCGGACATCGTCTTTGTTCACGCCGCCCGCACCCCGTCCGACATCATCTTCCGCCGCCGCCTGGAACAGTTCGCCGACCGCGTGCCCGGCCTGCAACTGCGCTTCACGGTCGAGGAAAACGACCCCTTCACCGCCTGGACCGGCTATCAAGGGCGGCTGAACCAGATCATGCTGGGCCTGATGGCCCCCGATTACCTGGAGCGGGAGGTCTTCTGCTGCGGGCCGGAGCCCTTCATGCAGTCGGTGCGCGACATGCTGGTGTCGTTGGGCTTCGACATGGATCATTACCACCAGGAAAGCTTCGGCGCCCCCATCAGGACCGAGGCCGACGCCCCCGTCATCGAGGACATCGCCCCCGAGGAAGGCGCCAAGGCCCAGATCACCTTTGTCGGCAGCGGCGTCACCGCCCCCTGCGCGGAAACCGACACCGTTCTGGCCGTCGCCAAGCGGTCGGGGCTGAACATCCCCTCGGGCTGCACCTTCGGCCTGTGCGGCACCTGCCGAATCAGGAAGATCTCGGGCGAGGTGCACATGGTCCACAACGGCGGCATCAGCGACGACGACATCGAGGAAGGCTATATCCTCGCCTGCTGTTCCCACCCCTTGGGTCCGATCGAGGTCGAGGTCTGACGGCGCGCGGGCCGTGCCTCAACGACCGGCGGCCCGTCCCGGTTCGATGCCGGGGCAATCCGCCGCGGCCCAGGCATCCCCTGAAGGCCGAGTCACGAAAAAGTTGGAAAAAACTGGCCTTTGCCGACGATCCAGCCTTGATCTTGGACGGGGCGAAAGGCATTCGGTTTCAAACCCCCGAACGCCTGGCGCCGCTTGTTCCCGAAAATCCCGGAACCGGATCCGCGCCGCCATGCGCGGGGACCGTGACGCAGTGATCCAAAGGGTGAGGGCAAGGCAAGCATGGCCGAACACAATCTGTTCCTGTTGCTGGCCTGCCTTCCCTTCGCGACTTCGCTGATCCTGCTGACCCTGCCGCCGACCGCGCGCGGGGCCTCGACCTGGCTGTCGGCCCTGTCCATGGCGGCGGGGCTGGCGGTTCTGGCCGGTTTCCTGCCCGGCATCCAGGCGGGCGCCGTCCTGCGCGCCAGCCTGGAATGGGTGCCCTCGCTCGGCATGAACATGGCGCTGCGGATGGACGGCTTTGCCTGGCTGTTCGCCACGCTGGTTCTGTCCATCGGCCTGCTGGTGGTGATCTACGCGCGCTACTACATGGCCGAAAGCGACAGCCTGCCGCGCTTTTATGCGCTGCTGCTGGCCTTCACCGGGGCCATGCAGGGCATCCTGATCTCGGGCAACGTGCTGGTGATGGTGGTCTTCTGGGAACTCACCTCCTTTATGTCCTTTCTGCTGATCGGCTTCTGGCACCAGGGCGCGGCGGCGCGGGACGGGGCGCGGACGGCGCTGATCATCACCGCGCTTGGCGGACTGTGCCTGCTGGTGGCGATGCTGATGCTGGGCCATGCCGCGGGCAGCTATGACCTGGGGATGATCCTGCGGGCGGGCGACCGGGTGCGCGCCCATCCCCTTTACGGCCCGATGCTGGCGCTGTTTCTGATGGGGGCCTTCACCAAGTCGGCGCAGTTCCCGTTCCATTTCTGGCTGCCCGGCGCCATGGCCGCCCCCACGCCGGTATCGGCCTTCCTGCATTCCGCGACCATGGTGAAGGCGGGCGTGTTCCTGCTGGTCCGCTTTTCGCCCGTCCTGGGCGGGACCGAGGCCTGGTTCTTCACCGTCACCGGCGCGGGCTGCGTCACGCTGGTCCTGGGCGCGGCGGTGGCGCTGTACCGCCACGACCTGAAAGGATTGCTGGCCTATTCCACGATCAGCCACCTGGGCCTGATCACGGCGCTAGCCGGGATCGGCGGGCCGGTGGCGATCCTGGCCGCGATCTTTCACATCTGCAACCACGCGGTCTTCAAGGCGTCCTTGTTCATGGCCGCGGGCATCATCGACCATGAAACCGGCACGCGCGACATGCGCCGCCTGTCCGGGCTGTTCCGGCCGATGCCCTTTACCGCGCTGCTGGCGATCGTCGCGGCCTCGGCCATGGCGGGGGTGCCGCTGCTGAACGGGTTCCTGTCCAAGGAAATGTTCCTGGCCGAGGCGGTGGACTGGCACAACGGCACCTGGCTGGACAACGCCCTGCCCTATTTCGCCATTGTCGGCAGCAGCCTGTCGGTCGCCTATTCGCTGCGCTTCATCGCCACCGTGTTCTTCGGCCCGCCCGCCACCGACCTGCCCAAGCCCCCCCACGAACCCCCCGCCTGGATGCGCCGCCCGGTCGAGCTGCTGGTGTTCATCTGCCTGCTGGTGGGCGTCTTCCCGGCGCTGACGCTGGGGCCGATCATCAACACCGCCGCCCGCTCGGTCGCGGGGGCCGACATGCCCTATTACAAGATCGCCGTCTGGCACGGGGTCAACGCGCCCCTGATGCTCAGCCTGATCGCCCTGGCCGTGGGCACGCTGATCTATGCCTTCAGCGCGAAATCCATTCCGCAGGGGCCAGAAGGCCCCCCTCTGCTGCACCGCATCCGGGGACAGCGGATCTACGACTGGATCCTGTTCCGCCTGACCTGGCGGCTGCCGCGCCTTGCGCTGCGCTGGCTTTCGACCGAGGCCTTGCAGCCCCAGCTTCGCCTGCTGGTGCTGACGGCCATCGCGGTGGCCGGCGGGTCGCTGTGGGGGGGGCTGACCTTCGCGCCCGACCTGCGGCTTCACGCGCCGAACCCGGCCTTCGCGCTTTTGTGGCTGGTGGGCGCGGCCTGCGCCGTGGGCGCCGCCTGGCAGGCCAAGTATCACCGCTTCGCCGCCCTTGTCCTGCTGGGCGGCGCGGGGGTCGTGACCTGCCTGACATTCGCCTGGTTCTCGTCCCCCGACCTGGCGCTGACGCAGCTGCTGGTCGAGGTGGCGACCACCGTGCTGCTGCTTCTTGGCCTGCGCTGGCTGCCCAAGCGCCGGTCCGAGATCGCCGAGGACAAGCTTTTGCCCGCCAAGATCCGGCGCGGGCGCGACCTGGTGATCGCGGTCGCCGGCGGGCTTGGCATCGCGGCCATCGCCTTCGCGCTGATGACGCGGCCGCTGATCGCCAATGTCGGCGACTGGTTTCTGGGCAATGCCTATTACGAGGGCGGCGGCACCAATGTCGTGAACGTCATCCTTGTCGATTTCCGCGCCTTCGACACCTTCGGCGAGATCGCGGTTCTGGCGATCGTCGCGCTGACCGTTTACGCGCTGCTGCGCCGGTTCCGACCCGCCCCCGAAAGCATCGCCGCGCCCGACCAGCAGACCGTGGACGGCAGCCCCTCGCTGGACGACTATCTTTACGTCCCCTCGGTCATCATGGTCTGGATGTTCCCGGTGCTGATCATGGTCGCGGGCTATTTCTTCTTTCGCGGCCACGACCTGCCGGGCGGGGGCTTCGCGGCGGGCGTGACGCTCGCGATCGCGTTCCTGATCCAATATATCGGCACCAATGTCCGCTGGGTCGAATCGCGCATCACGGTTCTGCCGATCCGCTGGATGGGCATCGGCCTGCTGATCGCGGGCGCGACCGGCATGGGGGCCTGGCTGTTCGGCTATCCCTTTCTGACCGCGCATGCGCGCTATGTCCATGTTCCGCTTGTGGGCGACGTTCCGGCGGCCACCGCGATGCTGTTCGACATCGGCGTCTTTGCGACCGTGATGGGCGCGGTGGTGCTGATGCTGGTCGCCATCGCCCACCAGTCGCTGCGCGCCAGCCGCAGGCGCGAGCAGGACGAAGTTCCCCGCAAGGAGGCCGCCTGATGGAGATCATCCTGTCCGCCGCCATCGGCATCCTGTCGGCGTCCGGCATCTGGCTGGTGCTGCGCCCGCGCAGCTTCCAGGTGGTTATCGGGCTGTGCCTGCTGTCCTATGCGGTCAACCTGTTCATCTTCTCGATGGGCCGCCTGACGCCGGGCGCGCCGCCGATCATGCCCAAGGGCGGCTTTGTCGATCCCACGCTTTACGCCGACCCCGTGCCGCAGGCCCTGGTCCTGACGGCCATCGTCATCAGCTTCGCCACCACGGCGCTGTTTCTGGTGGTGATGATCGCCTCGCGCGGGATGACGGGCACCGACCATGTTGACGGGAAGGAGCGCAGCCAGTGATGGACGAACACCTGATCATCGCGCCGATCCTGATCCCCTTCGTCACCGGCGCCCTTATGCTGCTTTACGACGACCGGCAACGGCGCGAGGCGAAGTTCTGGCTGTCGGTCCTGTCGGCCGCCGCGCAGCTGCTGATCGCGGTGGAACTGGTGGTCCGCGCCAAGACCGGCGGGGACATCGGCGATGCGGAAGGCATCAGCTTCTATCTGCTGGGGGACTGGGCCGCGCCCTACGGGATCGTGCTGGTGCTGGACCGGCTGGCCGCGATGATGCTGGTGCTGACCGCGCTTCTGGCGATCCCGTCGCTGGTCTACGCCCATGCGGGCTGGAGCAGGCAGGGCCCGCATTACTATTCCCTGTTCCAGTTCCTGCTGATGGGCCTGAACGGCGCCTTTCTGACCGGCGACCTGTTCAACCTGTTCGTGTTCTTTGAAATCCTGCTGGCCGCGTCCTATGGCCTGCTGCTGCACGGCTCGGGGCAGTTGCGGGTGCGGGCGGGGATGCACTACATCGCGATCAACCTGGCCGCCTCGCTGCTGTTCCTGATCGGGGTCAGCCTGATCTACGGCGTCACCGGCACGCTGAACATGGCGCATCTGGCGAACCTCGTCTCGGCCGTCTCGGTCGAGGAC
This sequence comes from Paracoccus angustae, assembly GCF_042648745.1. Classification (NCBI taxonomy): domain Bacteria; kingdom Pseudomonadati; phylum Pseudomonadota; class Alphaproteobacteria; order Rhodobacterales; family Paracoccaceae; genus Paracoccus; species Paracoccus angustae. Next base: position 50,697 of record NZ_JBHRXY010000006.1, on the reverse strand, counting down.
CGGCCGCTGCTGCACGCGGGCGCGGCCGTGTTGGCCGTGGCCTTTCTGGTCAAGGCGGGCAGTTGGCCGCTGTCCTTCTGGCTGCCCACGGCCTACATGGCGGCCGCCGCGCCGGTCGGCGCCATGTTCGCGATCATGACAAAGGTCGGCGTTTACGCGATCCTGCGCCTGTCGATGCTGCTGTTCGGCGAAACCGGCGGGGCCTCGGCGGGCTTCGGCGCCGCCATCCTGATCATCCTGGGAATGGCCACGGTGCTGTTCGGGCTGCTGGGCGTGCTGTCCTCGCAGGGCCTGGGGCGGATGGCCGCGCATTCGGTGCTGATCTCGTCGGGGACCGTTCTGGGCATCACCGGCTTTGCCCTGGCGGGCGGCGGTCCGGCGATGCTGTCGGGGGCGCTTTACTATCTGATCGGATCGGTCCTGGCGACGGGCGCGCTGTTTCTGCTGATCGAGCCGATGAACCGCGAGGATGGCGGCATCGCCGCGATGCTGGCGCTGACCGCCGACGCCTATGGCCTGGACGACACCGACCTGGACGAGGTGCCGGACGCGGGCCTGGCGCTGCCGGCGATGACGGTGCTGGGCATCTGCTTCGCGCTTTGCGTGCTGATGCTGGCGGGGCTGCCGCCGCTGCCGGGCTTTGTCGGCAAGCTGGCGATGGTGCAGGCGCTGATCGCGCAGACCGCCCTGCCCGCGGGCCTGGCCTGGGCCTTTATCGCGCTGCTGATCGTGTCGGGCTTCGCCACGCTGATCGGCATGGCGCGGATCGGCATCCAGACCTTCTGGGCCGGCGATTCGGCCCTGCCCCGCGTGCTGGCGCTGGAGATCGCCCCGGTGGTCGGGCTGCTGGTCGTTCTGGCCTTTACCAGCTTCAAGGCCGAGGCGATGCTGCGCTATACCGGGGGCACCGCCGCCGCGCTGCATGACACGGTCGCCTATGCCTATGGCGTCTTCGCGACCCCCCGCGTCGCCGACCGCCCCGAGGAACAGGAAGGCGCCCAACCGTGACAAGGCTGGTCCCCCACCCCGTGCTGTCGGTCTCGCTGGTGGTGCTGTGGCTGATGCTGACGCGCTTTTCTCTGGGCTACCTGATCCTCGGCACGGCGTTGTCGCTGGTCGCGGGCCGGGCCTATTCGGCGCTGCATCCGGCCAAGCCCCGCATCCGGCGCTGGCGCGTCATTCCCCGGATGGCGGTGACGCTGTTCCGCGACATCGTCCGGTCGAACATCCACATCGCGGGCCTGCTGCTGACCGAAGGCCGCGGCAGGCGCCGGTCGGCTTTTATCCAGGTTCCCCTGACGCTGACCGACGAGAACGCCCTGGCCGTTCTGGCGATCATCCTGACCGCGACGCCCGGCACCGCCTGGCTTGAATATGTCGTCGAGACGGGCACGCTGACGCTGCACATCTTCGATGCCGCGCAAGAGGATCATTACCGCGAGATGATCGGCCAGATCTACGAACCCATGCTGATGGAGATCTTTGAATGAGCGCGACGATCCTGACCATCGCCCTGGGCTATGCCCAGGTGGCCCTTGCGCTGGCGGGCTGCCTGGTCGGCACGCGGATCCTGCGCGGCCCGCGCGCGCAGGACCGGGTGCTGGCGCTGGACGCGCTGTATGTGTCGATCATGCTGCTGTTCCTGGTCACCGGAATGCAACTTGGCACCGCCTTCTTCTTCGAGGCGGCGACGGTGATTTCCATCATGGGCTTTGTCACCTCGGTCGCGCTGGCCAAGTTCCTGTTCCGCGGCGAGGTGATCGAATGAGCCCGCTTCAGGCCGTTCCCCTGTGGGTCGCCGTTCCGGTCGCCATCCTGGTGGTCCTGGGTTCGACCCTGACGCTGATCGGCGCGCTTGGATTCGCGCGGCTGAGCAGTTTTTATGATCGCCTTCATGCGCCCACGCTGGCGACCAGCTGGGGAACGGGCGGGATCATCATCGCATCCGCCCTGATGTTCAGCGTGATCGAGGGGCGGGCGGTGATCCATGAATTCGTGATCGGCCTTTGCATCGTGGTGACCACGCCCGTGACGCTGATGATGCTGGCCCGCGCCGCCCTGCACCGCGACCGGGCCGAGGGATCGGCCGCTCTGCCCGAGAACATGCGCATCCGGCCGGAACGCCCCGATCCGCCCGCGCAGGACTGAGATGCGCCGCATTTCCGCCGCGATCGCCCTTGTTCTGGCCGCCGGCGCGGCCAGGGCCGACGCGCCGCTGATCGTGCTGGACCAGACGCGCCTGCCCTTCGACCTAGGCCCGGGCCATCCGTCTAACAACCCGGCCAGCCCCGCCAATTCGCCCAACGCGGCCTGGAATTCCTCGGGCAATCCGGCCAATGCGGCGACCACCTGGCAGAACCGCCCTTCGAACCCCGACAACGAAGGGCGGCTGATCATCACCGCGGACGGGGGCGTTCTGGGCTATTACGCCCGCAACCCCGGCGGCGTGCTGAACCTGTTCGACGTGACCGGCCGCCGCGTCGCCTATCGCCCGGCCACGGGCACGCGCAGCCTGTTCACCGTCACGGGCCAGTGGTGCGGCACCGTGGACGGCGGACGCGCCGACTTCGTGCTGGCCGTCACCCCGGCCTGCGCGGCGCGTTTCGGCCGCTGACCCGCCGTTGCGGGAACACGGGACTGCCGCAAATCCGTTACGTTCGGACCTTAGACGAAGCTTTGCACAGCCGGAGTGGACCATGAACCAAGAACCCAAGGATTGGCTGGAAGCCGAGCTTCTGGAAACTCTGGACGAGGATTACGAGATCGAGCTGGAAGACGCCGCCCTGTCCGAGGAGATCCGCCGCATCTATCGCGAAAAGCGGCCCGACGAGATGGACCGCAAGCTGTATTTCCGCGAGCTTCTGCGGCTCCAGGCGGAACTGATCAAGTTGCAGGACTGGGTGGCCCATACCAAGGAAAAGGTCGTGGTGATCTTCGAGGGCCGCGACAGCGCGGGCAAGGGCGGCGCGATCAAGCGCATCACGCAGCGGCTCAATCCGCGCGTGGTGCGCACCGTGGCCCTGCCCGCCCCGTCCGACCGCGAAAAGACCCAATGGTATTTCCAGCGCTACGTCCCCCACCTGCCCGCGGGCGGCGAGATCGTGCTGTTCGACCGAAGCTGGTACAACCGCGCGGGCGTGGAACGCGTGATGGGCTTTGCGACCGAGCAGCAGGTGGACCAGTTCTTCCTGGACGTGCCCGAGTTCGAGCGGATGCTGGTCCGGTCGGGGATCCGGCTGGTGAAATACTGGTTCTCCATCACCGACGAGGAACAGCAGCTGCGCTTTCTGATGCGCATCCACGATCCCCTGAAGCAGTGGAAGCTGTCGCCCATGGATCTGCAATCCCGTGTCCGCTGGGAAGCCTATACCAAGGCCAAGGAGGACATGCTGGAACATACCAACATTCCCGAGGCGCCCTGGTACATCGTGCCCGCCAACGACAAGAAGCGCGCGCGCCTGAACTGCATGAGCCACCTGCTGAGCCTGATCCCCTATGGCGACGTCCCCCACGAGGAGGTGACCTTGCCCGACCGCGTCTTCAACCCGGACTACGAGCGGGACGTGCTGTCGCGCGAGCTGTATGTGCCGCAGAAATACTGATCGTCAACGTCCGGTTTAACAAAAGATGGCTCCACCCTTAATCCTTGAATGATCGCGTCGAAGGTCTAGAATGGTCCCATGTTCCGCAATCTCCTGAGCCGCTTGTTCGAGGAAGCACCCGATCCGAAGCCGCTGGCGACGGAGGATGCCGAGATCGCGGTTGCGGCCCTGCTGGTGCGCGTGGCGCGGGCGGACGATCATTACAACATCGCCGAACGGCGGCGCATCGACCAGGTGCTGGCCCGGATGCACGGGTTGGGGCTGGCCGACGCGGCCGAGCGGCGTTCCGTGGCCGAGATGATCGAGGCCGAGGCCCCCGACACCGTCCGCTTCACGCGGCTGATCAAGGACCGCGTTTCGCTGGACGACCGGGCCGCCATTGTCGGCGCGATGTGGGAAATCTCGCTGGCCGACAACCACCGCGCCGCGAACGAGGAAACGGCGATCCGGCTGGTGTCCGGCCTTTTGGGCGTGACGGACCGCGATTCGGCCCTGCAACGCCAGCGGATCGCCGCGGGGCGCTAGAACCCCAGCCGGTCGCGCAACCCGTACCAGGCCATGCCCGCCACCAGCAGGGGACTGCGCAGCATCGACCCGCCGGGAAAGGGCCGCGCCGGGATCGCGGCCATGGCGTCGAAGCCGTCCCCCTGCCCGGCCACCGCATCGGCCATCAGCCTGCCCGCCAGGGTTGCCATCGCCACCCCGTGTCCGCTGTAACCGCCCGCCGACAGGCAGTTCGGTGCGGGCCGGGCGAAATGCGGCATCCGGTTCATGGTGATCGCCAGCGTGCCGCCCCAGGCATGGGTCAGCCGCGTCCCGTCGAGCTGCGGATAAACCGACAGCAGATGCGGGCGCACCAGCGCCGCGATGTCCTTGGGAAAGCGGTAGGTCGCGTTTTCCCCCCCGCCGAAGATCAGGCGGCGGTCGTCGTCGAGCCGCCAGTAGTTCACCACGAACTTGGTGTCGGCGGCGGCGGTATGGAGGGGCAGGATCTCGGGAAAGCGGTCGCCAAGCGGCTCGGTCGCGACGATGTAGTTGTTGATCGGCATGACGCGCGCGGCGATCTTGGCGTCCAGCCGTCCCTGATAGCCGTTCCCCGCCAGGATCGCATGATCGCAGACGATCCGGCCGGTGTCGCACAACACGCGGGTCTTGGCCGTGGCCGCGCCATGTTCGATCCGGTGGACATGGGTGCCCTCGTGGACGCGCACCCCTGCGGCCAGCGCCAGCCGCGCCATGCCAAGAGCCAGGGCCAGCGGATGGACATGGCCCGCGCCCCAGTCCACGTCGCCGCCCGCATAGGCTTGGCTGCCCAGATGCGCAGCCAAGGCGTCCCGGTCCAGCGGCTGCACCTTGTCATAGCCGTAATGCGCCGCCAGATGCGCGGCCATGCGGGCGCCGTGTTCGACCTCGGGGCCGGTGCGGCAGGCATGGGCCACGCCGGGGCGGATCGGCACGCCGCTTTCTTCCGCCAGCAACCGGACAAGCGCCTTCGCATCCTCGGCCAGCGCCCACAACCGACGGGCGGTGTCGCGGCCGAACCGGCGCTCCAGCCAGTCCACCTCTTGCCGCTGGCCCGATCCGATCTGCCCGCCGTTGCGCCCCGACGCGCCGAACCCCACCCGCTGCGCATCGACCAGCACCACCTCGCGCCCCGCCCGCGCCAGATGCAGCGCGGCGGAAAGGCCCGTGTAGCCCGCGCCGATCACCGCCACGTCGGCCCGCGTTTCCCCCTTCAGCGGCGGAAAGCGGACCAACGGGGCGCAGGTGTCGGCGTAAACGCTGGGGGGATATTCCCCCCGCCGGTCGTTGGCATAAAGCAGCTTCATACGTTCAGCAGCAGGTGTTCGCGTTCCCAGGGGCTGATGACTTGCAGGAATTCCTTGTATTCGTTGCGTTTCACGGATTCGTAGACGGCGGTGAAATCCTCGCCCAGGACGCTGCGCATCGGCGCGCTTTCGGACATGATGTCCAGCGCGTCGCCTAGGTTGTAGGGCAGTTCGTCCTGCGACGACATATAGGCGTCGCCCAGGCATTCGCCGCGGGGATTCTCGCCCTCGACCAGGCCCAGGTATCCGCAGGCCAGGCTGGCGGCGATGCCCAGATAAGGGTTGCAATCCATGCCCGCCAGCCGGTTTTCCACCCGCCGCGCCTCGGGGGACGAGATCGGCACGCGCAGCCCGGTGGTGCGGTTGTCGCGGCCCCATTCCAGGTTGATGGGCGCCGCGAAGTCGGGGACATAGCGGCGGTAGCTGTTCACATAGGGCGCCAGCAGCGCAACGGCGGCGGGCAGGTGCTTCTGCATCCCGGCGATGAAGTGCAGGAACTGCGGCGTTTCGCGGCCCTTGTCGTCGGAAAACAGGTTCTGCCCGGTCGCCACGTCGATCACCGAATGGTGGATGTGCATGGCGCTGCCGGGTTCACCCTCGATCGGCTTGGCCATGAAGGTGGCGAAACAGTCGTGGCGCAGCGCGGCCTCGCGGATGAGCCGCTTGAAATAGAAGATCTCGTCGGCAAGGGCCACCGGGTCGCCGTGGTTCAGGTTGATCTCGACCTGACCTGCCCCGCCTTCTTGCAGGATGCCGTCGATCTCGAATCCCTGCGCCTCGGCGAAGTCGTAGATGTCGTCGATGACCTTGCCGTATTCGTCCACCGCCGACATCGAATAAGCCTGCTTGGCCGCCGCCCGCCTGCCGGTGCGGCCCATCGGCGGAATGATCGGCTGGTTCGGGTCGATGTTGCGGGCGACCAGAAAGAACTCCATCTCGGGCGCGACGACGGGCTTCCAGCCGCGCTGCCGATAAAGATCCACGACCCGCTTCAGCACGTTGCGCGGGGCGATGGGCACCGGGTTGCCCTGCTGGTCGATGGCGTCGTGGATGACTTGCAGCGTCCAGTCCGCGGTCCAGGGCGCGGCGGTCGCGGTGCTGAAATCCGGGGTCAGGATCATGTCGGGCTCGGTAAAGGCCCCGGCCGGGTTGTCGGCCCATTCCCCCGTGATCGTCTGGAGAAAGATCGAGTTCGGCAGATAGAACTTGTCCTGGCGGGCGAATTTCGACGCGGGCATGGCCTTGCCGCGCGCAACGCCCGCGATGTCGGCCAGGATGCATTCCACCTCGTCCAGACGGCGTCCGGCAACGAAGTCGCGGGCGGCCTGGGGCAGCCTGTCGATCCAGTCGCTCATGCGGCACCCTTGGCGATGGCGCGGGGCTGCTTGAAAAAGGCCTCGATCCGGTCGGCGACAAGGGCCGATCCCTTCGGCTCGCCCATCCGGCGGGCGGCGCGGTCCAGCAGCGGCTGCGGCACGACGCCCCGGCCGCGCTTGTCCATCAGGCCCCGGATGAAGTCGTCCGAAAACTCGGGGTGGGCCTGCACGGTATAGGCGCGGTCGCCATAGATCAGCGCGGCGTTTTCGCAAAAGGCGCTGCGTCCCGCAACCTGCGCGTCCCTGGGCAGCGCCACCACCTGGTCCCGGTGCCAGGCGTTCAGCCGCACCGTTTCCCCGCCGAAGTCGTAATCCTGCGTGCCCACCGACCAGCCGTCCGGGTGTCTGACCACCGTGCCGCCAAGCGCCTGCGCGATGATCTGGTGGCCGAAGCAGATGCCGACCAGCGGCACGGCGGCGTCGTAGGCGTCGCGGATGAAGCGTTCCAGCGGCGGGATAAAGGCGTGATCCTCGTACGCGCCGTGGCGCGATCCGGTCAGCAGCCAGCCGTCGGCGTCCTGCACCGATGCGGGAAATTCCATCGCCTCGACATGCCATGTGCGGAAATCGAAGCCGCGTCCGTCCAGAAGCCGGACGAACATGTCGGGATAATCGCCCATGTCCTGTTTCAACTCGGCGGGCGCCTGGCCGCATTGAAGGATGCCGATGCGCATGAAAAACCTGCGATGTTGCTGTCGGCCAGAAGGTAGTCGTCCGGGCGGGGGGGCCGCAAGGGGGGCCATGCCGCTGGGCCACCCCGCAAGCCGGGAATACGACGGAACATCCATCAATGGTAAACAGGCGCTTTTTATATTATGAACAGTCATGCAAAGCCCGTTTATCATGGCTTATCTCGGTAACATTCTCTTAAGATCGGGCCTGCATCTTGCCATGGCCATGACGCCCGGTCCCAACACCCTTGCGATTGCTGCGCGGCAAGCGCGGGCTCCTGGCGGGACGGATCGTCGGCGGCGGGCGTGATCACCGCGACGGGGCTGTGGGCCGGGATCGCGTTGCTGCGCGCAGGCGCGTTGATCGCCCGGAATTACCAGCTTTTTCTGGGTCTGCGCGTGGCAGCGGGGCTGTATTGATTTGGCTCGGCTTGCGATGCTGGTCGCGCCCGCAGCCCTGCGCGGGGCTTTGAACGGCAGGCAGCCGTTTCTGGCGGGGCTCTTGACGGCCCCGACCGATCCCTTCGCCATCGGCTTCCGGCTGGACGCGTTTCTTGCGGCGATCCCGCAAACCGCGCCCGACCGCCGTTATGCCCGGATATTTGCGCTGGTCATCCTGCAAGGCCTGATCTGGTGTTCGTCGCCGGCAGGCCTGTTTTCGACCGCGATGCGCGGCCGGACATTCACGGCCCGGCCCGGCCCAGCCTGCGGCCTTTGGCTGTCTGGCAGGACGCGGCGGCAAGGGCTAGGCTGCACCCGGCTTGGACAGGAGAACGCGATGCCCCACCTTCATCCCGACATCGACCCGAACGGGCTGGACGAATTCTCGGTCGTCTTCACCGACCGCTCGCTGAACCACATGTCGCAGCGGTTCGGGCAAGTGATGCGCGACCTGTCCGCCACCCTGCGCGAGGTGTACGGCGCCGCGCAGGTCGCCATCGTGCCGGGCGGCGGCACCTATGCGATGGAGTCGGTCGCCCGCCAGTTCGGCACCGGCCACGCGTTGATCGTCCGCAACGGCTGGTTCAGCTATCGCTGGAGCCAGATCTTCGACACCGGCGGCTTCGCCCGCGAAACCACCGTTGTCATGGCCCGACCCGCCGGCAACGAGCCGCAGCCCGCCTATGCGCCCCCGCCCGTGGACGAGGTGGTGGCGAAGATCCGCGAAACGCGGCCCGACGCGGTCTTTGCGCCGCATGTCGAGACCTCGGCCGGGCTGATCCTGCCCGACGATTACATCCGCGCCCTGTCGGACGCCGCGCACCAGGTCGGCGCCCTGATGGTGCTGGACTGCATCGCCTCGGGCGCGGTCTGGGTGGACATGGCGGCCACGGGCGTGGACGTGCTGATCTCGGCTCCGCAGAAAGGGTGGTCGGCCTCGCCCGCCGCGGGGCTGGTGATGCTGTCGGACCGGGGGGCCGAGCGGCTGGCGCAGACGGACAGCGACAGCTTTGCCCTGGATCTGAAGAAATGGCGCGCGATCATGGCGGCCTATGAAGACAACGGCCACGCTTATCACGCCACGATGCCAACGGACGCCCTGCTGGGCCTGCGCGATGCGATGGAGGAAACCCGCGCAATGGGATTCGACGCCGCGCACGATGCGCAATGGCGCCTTGGCAACGCGGTGCGCGACATGCTGGCCGAACGAGGGATCCGGTCGGTCGCGGCGCCCGGCTTTGCCGCGCCGGGGGTGGTGGTCAGCTATACCGACGATCCCGACATCAAGAACGGCCGGAAATTCGCGGCCGAAGGGATGCAGATCGCGGCGGGGGTTCCGCTGGCCGTGAACGAGGGCGACCGGTTTTCCACCTTCCGCCTGGGCCTGTTCGGGCTGGACAAGCTGAAGGACGTGGACGGCACCCTGGCCCGCCTGCGAACGGTGATGGACAAGGTTCTTCCCGCCTGACATTCCCAAACGGGGCGCGGGACCATCCGTTCCGCGCCCTTGGCGCAGAGAATGATCTTCTCTCCGGCGCATGAATTTCAACCCTTCTCGTCTCTTGATAAAGACGACTTTCCCTGTCGTTATTTGTGGCATGGCAGCAGCCGTGTCAGGGAGCGACCGAGATGACGATCCAAGATCAGACCACCGGTGCCAAGGCGCCCCTTTATTCGGTGCGCCTGATCGACCGCCGCACCGGTCTGGTCCTGCGCGTCGACGGCGCCCCCTTTCTGGCGTTGAGCCGGGAACCCCGGGCGGCGGCGGCATCCCTGCTGGAAGGGCGCGACCCTGCCCTGTGGGAAGCCCGGATCGAGCCGCTTGCCACCCGCACCCACCCATAACAGATCCCTTCAGGAGACGGTTACATGTCCCGAACGAAATCCAGCCGCATCGGCGCCCCCTTGTCCGCCATTGTGCTAGCCCTGGCGATGGCCGCCCCCGTGCGGGCCGAAACGCTGCTGAACGTCAGCTACGACCCCACCCGAGAGCTTTACCGCGACGTGAACGCGGCCTTTGCCGAGCAATGGACCGCCGACGGCCACGAGGCCCCCACCATCGAAACCAGCCACGGCGGATCCGGCGCGCAGGCCCGCGCGGTGATCGACGGGCTGAACGCGCAGGTGGTGACGCTGGCCCTGGCCTCGGACATCGACAGGATCGCGGAAGCCGGTAAGCTGCCCGCCGACTGGCAGTCGAAGCTGCCGCACAATTCCAGCCCCTACACCTCGACCATCGTGTTCCTGGTGCGCGAAGGCAATCCCAAGGGCGTCCGGGACTGGGGCGACCTGGTGAAGGAAGGGGTGGAGGTCGTCACGCCGAACCCCAAGACCTCGGGCGGCGCGCGCTGGAATTACCTGGCCGCCTGGGCCTGGGCGGAAAGGAACGGCCAGGATCCCAAGGCCTTCGTGGGCCAGCTTTACACCCATGTGCCCGTGCTGGACACCGGCGCGCGCGGCGCCACCACCACCTTCGCGCAGCGCGGCATCGGCGACGTGCTGCTGGCCTGGGAAAACGAGGCCTATCTGGCGCTTGAGGAGATCGGCGAGGATCAGTTCGACATCGTGGTGCCCTCGGTGTCCGTGCTGGCCGAACCCCCGGTCGCCATTGTCGAGGGCAACATCGCCAGCGACGCGCAGCGCGAGCTGGCCACCGCCTATCTGGACTTCCTGTATTCGCCCGAAGGCCAGGCGCTTGCCTTCAAGCACTTCTACCGTGCCTGGGACGCCAGCGCCGCGGACCCCGCCGATGTGGCCCGCTTCCCCAAGCTGGATCTGGTCGGCATCGAGGATTTCGGCGGATGGAAGAAGGTGCAGCCCGAACATTTCGGCGACGGCGGCATCTTCGACCAGATCTACACGGCCAAGTGACCATGGCCGCGCGTCCCCTGGTCCACAAGACGGCGATGCCCGGCCTCGGCCTGACGGCGGGCGTCACGCTGGCGATGCTGTCCATCGTCGTGCTGCTGCCCATCGGCGCCCTTCTTCTGAAGGGCGCGGGTTTCGGCCTGTCCAACGTCCTCGAGGTCGTGGGCCGCGAACGCGTCATGGCCTCGCTGTATCTGTCCTTCAAGCTGGCGCTGCTGGCGGCATTGTTCAACCTGGTCTTCGGCGTGCTGCTGGCCTGGGTGCTGGTCCGCTACCGCTTTCCCGGCAGGCGGTTGCTGGACGCCGCCGTGGACCTGCCCTTCGCGCTGCCGACCGCCGTGGCGGGGATCGCGCTGACCGCGCTTTACGCCCCGAACGGCGCCTTCGGCAGCCTGGCCCAGAACATCGGCTGGAAGATCGCCTATACGCAGACGGGCATCTTCATCGCCCTGGTCTTCGTGGGCCTGCCCTTTGTCGCCCGCACCGTCCAGCCGGTGATCGAGGAGATCGAGCAGGAGGTCGAGGAGGCATCGGCCACCCTGGGCGCATCCCGCCCTTACACCCTGCGCCACGTGATCCTGCCGATGCTGACGCCCGCCGCGCTGACCGGCTTTGCCCTGGCCCTGGCCCGCGCGGTCGGCGAATACGGATCGGTCATCTTCATCGCGGGCAACATTCCCCTGCGCACGGAAATCGCGCCGCTGCTGATCGTGATCCAGCTCGAGGAGTTCAACTATGACGCCGCGGCCGCCATCGGCATCGCCATGCTGGTTATTTCCTTTGTCATGCTTCTGGCGATCAACCTGATCCAGATCGTCAGCCGAAGGAGGATGGGACATGTCTGACACAGCCCTTCCGACCTTCCGCGCCGCGACCGAGGAAGCGCCGCTTCTGCGCATCGTCCTGATCGCCGTGGTCGTCGCGGGCCTGGCCGTGCTGGTCTTCGCCCCCTTGGCCGTGGTCTTTGCCGAGGCGCTGAAGGACGGCTGGCTGGCCGCCGCGCAGTCCCTGGGCAACCGCGATGCCCGCTCGGCGATCCGGCTGACGCTGATGATCACCGCCGTGGCCGTGCCCGCGAACGCGGCCTTCGGCATCGCGGCCGCCTGGTTCATCACCAAGTTCGACTTTCGCGGCAAGGCCTTCCTGATCACCCTGATCGACCTGCCGTTCAGCGTCAGCCCCGTTGTCGCGGGCCTGTGCATCGTGCTGCTGTTCGGCGCCAACTCCGCCATCGGCGGCTGGCTGGTGGCCCATGGCTGGCCCATCGTCTTCGCCATCCCCGGCATCGTGCTGGCGACGATTTTCGTCACCTTTCCCTTTGTCGCGCGCGAGCTGATCCCCGTGATGATAGAACAAGGCCGGGACGAGGAGGAGGCCGCCCTGACGCTTGGCGCGTCCGGCTGGCGGACATTCCGCACGGTCACGCTGCCCAACATCCGCTGGGCGCTGCTTTACGGAACGCTGCTGTGCACCGCGCGGGCCATGGGCGAATTCGGCGCGGTCGCGGTGGTGTCGGGCAAGATCCGGGGCCAGACCGCCACCATGCCGATCACCATCGAGATGCTTTACAACGAATACCTGTCCGTCGCGGCCTTCTCGATGGCCGCGCTGCTGACCGCGCTTGCGCTTGTGACGCTGCTTCTGAAAACCCTGCTGGAGGTCACGCATGCCGACCAGCTTGCCGCCATCCGCCGCCACTGAGGAGGCCGCCTTGCATATCGACATCGACGAAATCGCCAAAAGCTTCGGCGGCACCACCGCGCTGCATCCCGTGTCGCTGAACATCCCTTCGGGCGCGCTGGTGGCGCTGCTGGGGCCGTCGGGATCAGGCAAGACAACGCTGCTGCGCATCCTGGGGGGGCTGGAATTCCCCACCTCGGGGCTCGTGCTGTTCAACGGCCAGGACGCGACCGGGATGACGGTGCAGGAACGCCGCGCGGGTTTCGTGTTCCAAAGCTATGCGCTGTTCCGGCACATGACGGTGTTCGACAACATCGCCTATGGCCTGCGCGCCCGCCCGCGCGGCCAGCGTCCCCCCCGGGCCGAGATCGCGCGCCGCGTGACCAAGCTGCTGGACCTGATCCAGTTGCCGGACATCGCCCACCGCTATCCGACGCAGCTGTCGGGCGGCCAACGCCAGCGCGCGGCCCTGGCCCGCGCCCTGGCGATCGAGCCGCGGATGCTGCTGCTGGACGAACCCTTCGGCGCGCTCGACGCCAAGGTGCGCAAGGAACTGCGCCAGGGGCTGCGCGACATCCACGACGAAACCGGCCTGACCACGGTTTTCGTGACCCACGACCAGGACGAGGCGATGGAACTGGCCGATCTGGTGGTGGTGATGTCCATGGGCCGGATCGAACAGATCGGCAAGCCGGGCGACATCCGCGCCAAGCCCGCGACCCCCTTCGTGCGCGATTTCATCACCGCCTGACGGGCGTCAGCCCTGCAACAGCGCCCGGGCCGCCCCCGTGGCGGCATCGGTGATGCGGTCGCCCGACAGCATCCGGGCGATCTCCTCGACCCGTTCGGGCGGCGACAGGGCCGCGACGGTCGATGTGGTCATGTCGTCATGGACCGACTTCGAAACCCGGAAATGGTTGGCCCCAAGCGCCGCCACCTGCGGCGAATGGGTGACAACCAGAACCTGCGCATCCTCGGACAGCCGTTTCAGCCGCCGCCCCACGGCGTCGGCGGTCGCCCCGCCCACGCCCCGGTCGATCTCGTCGAAGATCAGCACAAGGGCATCGTTGCCCCGCGCCAGACAGACCTTCAGCGCCAGCAGAAAGCGCGACAGCTCGCCGCCCGAGGCGATCTTGTCCAGCGCCCCCGCCGGCGCGCCGGGATTGGTGGCCACCGTGAAGGCCACGTCGTCGCGCCCATCCGGGCCAGGCTCGCCCGGCGTCACAAGCGTCTGGAACACCGCCCGTTCCATCTTGAGCGGCGCAAGTTCGGCGGTGACGGCACGGTCCAGGGCGGCGGCGGCCTCGGTGCGCGTGCGCGTCACCTCCTCGGCTTCGGCGTCATAACGGGCCTCGGCGTCCTCGACCTGCCTGCGAAGGGCGGCGATCTGCGCCTCGCCCGCGTCGATCTGGCCCAGGCGGCCGCGCAGCTCGTCCGCCAGCCCGGCCAGGTCGTCGGCCAGAACGTTGTGCTTGCGGGCAAGCGCCCGCAGGGCGAACAGCCGCTCCTCGGTCGCCTCCAGCGCGGCGGGATCCACGTCCAGCGCGAACAGCGCGTCCTCGACCCCGCGATGCGCCTCGCCCAGTTCGACCAGGGCGCGGGACAAAGCGGCCAGCGGTTCGTCCAGCCGCCCCTCGGCCCGGTCGGATGCGCCTTCCAGCCAGCGGGTCGCGTCCAGCATCGCGCCCTCGGCCCCCTCGCCGCCCAGCATCTTCAAGGCGCGGGCCACATCCTCGCGGATGCGGATGGCGCCCTGCATGGCGCGGCGGCGGGTGTCCAGCGCCGCCTCCTCGCCCGCCTCGGGCATCAGCTCGTCCAGTTCGGCGACCGCGTGGCGCAGGAAATCCTCCTCGGCCCGGGCGGCGGTCAGGCGGGCCTCGGCCCCGTCCAGCTCGCGCCGGGCCGTGCGGCGGGCCGCCCAGGCCGCGCGCACCGGACCCAAATCAATGCCCCCGAAGGCGTCCAGCAGCGCGCGATGGCCGCGCGGGTTCAGCAGGCCGCGGTCGTCATGCTGGCCGTGCAGTTCGACAAGGGTGTCCGACAACTGCCGCAACACCTCGCCCGAAACGCGGCGGTCGTTCACATAGCCGGTCTTGCGCCCGTCGCCCGCGTTCACGCGGCGCAGGATCAGCTCGTCGTCCTCCAGCTCGATCCCGGCCTCGGCCAGCACGGCACGGGCCGGATGGGCCGAAGGCAGGTCGAAGACCGCCGTCACCTCGCCCTGCTGCGCACCCTGGCGCACCAGATCCGCGCGGCCGCGCCAGCCCAGAACGAAACCCAGGCAATCCAGCAGGATCGACTTGCCCGCGCCGGTTTCGCCGGTCAGCACGTTCAGGCCGGGACCGAAGGCCAGGCCCAGCCGGTCGATCAGCAGCATGTTGCGGATGTCCAGCGATCTCAGCATCGGTCCGTCCCCGTAGGGTGGGGTTTCACCCCACCTTCACAACCACCGTCCCTGGATCATCTGGCGATACACGTTCGTCAGCCAGTTGTCGCCGCGCGCTTCGGGCGCCAGCCCGCGTCCGCGCAGCTGGGCATAAGCGTCCTGGTAGAACGGCGAGGACTGGAAGTTGTAGCCCAGGATCGCCCCCGCCGTCTGCGCCTCGTCCGTCAGGCCAAGTGCCAGATAGGCCTCGACCAGGCGCAGCAGCGCCTCGGGCGTCTGGCCGGTCGTCTGAAACTCCTCGACCACGACGCGGAAACGGTTGATCGAGGCGGCGTAATGCCCCTTCTTGAGGTAATAGCGCCCGATCTCCATTTCCTTGGCGGCCAGATGGTCGAAGGCCAGGTCGAATTTCAGGATGGCGCTGCGGGCATATTCGCTGTCGGGATATTGCTCGATCACCGTGCGCAGGGATTGCAGCGCCTGAAAGGTCAGGCCCTGGTCGCGGCCCACCTCGTCGATCTGGTCGTAATAGGACAAGGCCAGCAGATACTGGGCGTAAGCCGCGTCCTCGTCGCCCGGATAGGTGTCGATGAAGCGTTGCGCGGCGCCGCGCGCTTCCTCGTAGTTCTGGGCCCGGTGGTTGGAATAGGCCTGCATGATCAGCGCGCGCTTGGCCCATTCGGAATAAGGGTAAAGCCGCTCGACCTCGGAGAAATAGAACACCGCGTCCTCGGGCTTGCGGCTGTTTTCCAGCTCGAACTCGCCGCGCTTGTAGATTTCCTCGGCGGTGAAGCGGTCCAGGTTGCGCTTGTCGGATTCGGCAAGGCCGCCCCTGTCACACCCCGTCAGCACCAGACCCGCCAGAACCGCCGCCATCACGGAAGCCGAAATTTTCGAGCGCGCCATCTTCACCCTGCCTGTGACTTCTTCCTTGCCGCCAGCCCCTGCGGGTCGCGCTGCCCGGTTCGTCTAGCACAGAACATCAGAGGGCGCAAAATGGCAATCCGTTGATTTTTTCGCAGGTTTCCCGGGCAAGCCTGACGCCGCGGAAGGGCGCCTACGCGGCGGCCCAGGCGGTCGCCGCCAGGTCGTAGGCCGCGACGCCAGCGCCCGGCAGACGGTCCTCCAGCGCGGGCGAGCAGGTTTCCCACCGCCACGCCGCCGGATCGGCGAACAAGGCCCGCAGCAGCCGGTTGGTCATGGCATGGCCCGCCCGGTGCCCGGTATAGCGGGCCAGCAGCGGCGCCCCCGCCAGGGCCAGATCGCCCATGGCGTCCAGCATCTTGTGGCGCACGGCCTCGTCCGCGTGGCGCAACCCGCCGGGCGACAGGACCTGCGCGCCATCCACAACCACTGCGTTCAGATAGGTGCCGCCCAGGGCCAGCCCGTTCCGGCGCATCGCGTCCACATCGGCCTGACGGCAAAAGGTGCGGCTGTCGGCCAGTTCGCGCAGAAAGGCGCCGTTGGCCATGTCCAGGCGCTTTTCCTGGTGGCCGATGGCCGCGTCCGCGAAGTCGATCTGGAACTCGATCTCCAGGTGATCCGCCGGGGTCAGGCGGGCAAAGGCCTCGCCCTCGCGGACCTCGACCGGGCGCAGCACGCGGATGGCGCGCAGCGGCGCCGTCTGCATCGCGATGCCCGCGCGCAGGATGCCCCGCACGAAAGGCGCGGCCGATCCGTCGAGGATCGGAACCTCGGGGCCATCGACGATCACAAGGGCGTTGTGGATCCCCGTGCCGGCAAGGGCCGCCATGACATGTTCCACCGTGGAAAGGGTCGTGCCCCTGCCGTCGTGCATCAGCGTGCACAGCTTCGAGGGCGCGACGTGATCCCAGCGGGCGGGAATGTCCACGGCGGGCGTCAGGTCGCCGCGGCGGAAGACGATGCCGTGGCCTGCGGGCGCGGGATGGATCTCCAGCCGCGCCGGGGCGCCGGAATGCAGCCCCACGCCCCCAAAGCTCACCATCTTTTTCAACGTCGCCTGCATGGCTTCCTGCCTTCTTGCTTGGACCCGAACGACACCGTCCACCCGAGTAACGATGCACCTAGGCCCGGGGTGCCGATCCTTCAACTAACGTTTTGTGACGGCATGAAACAATCGCCGCGCCGGTTCCGCGGCAAACCCCGGAGCAGGGCGAAAACCCTGAGCGGAAAAAAGAAAAAGGCCGCGTTGCGCGGCCTTTCCCCCGTTAACAGTTGTGACTGGCTCAGTTCGCCTGACGGCGCAGGAAGGCTGGGATTTCGACATTGTCCCCGGCCGCGTCGGGGCTGGCCAGATCGTCGAAATCGGCGTCCTGCTGGCGGGCGCGGACTGCCACGCGCTCGTTCACCCGTTCGGAAATCGAGGCCGCGGGAGGCTTGGGCGCCGAGGCGTCGGCATGACCCGCCATCCGTTCCAGCATGCGGCCAAGGCCCGCCATCCGGCTGGGCGCGCGGACCGGCTCGGCCGGCTGCGGGGCGGGCTGCTGGCGTTCGCCCTTGTGCTCGACCGCGCGGCGCAGACGCTCCAGCGTCTCGGGCGAGGCCTGGCCGCGCGGGGCCGCGTTCTGCGGCGCGCGCGGGGCGATGAAGCCCGCGTCTTCCCGGACGTTCAGCATCGCCGGCTGCGCGGGCTCTCTGCGCTGATAGGCCGGGGCGGGCATGTCGTCGTCGATCCGCGCGGCGGGGCCGGCGGGGGCGGCGGGGGCGGCGGGGGCCTGCGCCACCGGACGGGTTTCGCCCAGCGGCGGGGCGACGCGGCGCGGCGGCAGGTCGTCCGCCTGGGGCGCGGCCTCGACCCGCTGCGAGACGGGCGGATTTTGGGTCAGCGGCTCGGCCATGGTGCGGCGGGGGGCCGGAACCTCGGCGGCCGCGGCGCTGGCGTCGATGCCGGTGGCCACGACCGACACGCGGATCGAGCCGTCCATGTCCGGGTCCAGGGTCGAACCGACAATGATGTTGGCGTCGCTGTCCACCTTGTCGCGGATGACGTTGGCGGCCTCGTCCAGTTCGAACAGGGTCATGTCATAGCCGCCGGTGATGTTGATCAGCACGCCCTTGGCGCCGTTCAGGCTGATCTCGTCCAGCAGCGGGTTGGCGATGGCGCGTTCGGCGGCTTCCTGGGCGCGGTTCTCGCCCGAGGCCTCGCCGGTGCCCATCA
This sequence comes from Paracoccus angustae, assembly GCF_042648745.1. NCBI lineage: Bacteria > Pseudomonadati > Pseudomonadota > Alphaproteobacteria > Rhodobacterales > Paracoccaceae > Paracoccus > Paracoccus angustae. The sequence continues at coordinate 32,705 of NZ_JBHRXY010000006.1, read as the reverse complement.
TCGCCTTGCCCATCTCGTCCATGACCGCGCGCACGTCGGCGAAGTCCAGGTTGATCAGGCCCGGGCGCACCATCAGGTCGGTGACGCCCTTGACGCCCTGGTACAGCACGTCGTCGGCCATGGCAAAGGCTTCGGTGAAGGTGGTCTTTTCGTTGGCCAGGCGGAACAGGTTCTGGTTGGGGATGATGATCAGCGTGTCCACGACCTTTTGCAGGGCCTCGACGCCCTCCTCGGCCTGGCGCATCCGCTTGGTGCCCTCGAACTGGAAGGGCTTGGTCACGACGCCGACGGTCAGGATGCCCATCTCGCGCGCGGCCTGCGCGATGATCGGGGCCGCGCCGGTACCGGTGCCGCCGCCCATGCCGGCGGTGATGAAGCACATGTGCGCGCCCATCAGGTGATCGACGATGTCCTCGATCGTTTCCTCGGCGGCCTTGGCGCCGATAACGGGCTTGGCGCCCGCGCCCAGACCCTCGGTCACTTTCGGACCCATCTGGATGCGGCTGGTCGCGCGCGACCCGGCCAGGGCCTGCGCGTCGGTGTTGGCGACCACGAACTCGACCCCGTCGAGCTTTTTCTCGATCATGTTGTTGACCGCGTTGCCGCCCGCGCCGCCGACCCCAAAGACGGTGATCCGGGGCTTGAGTTCGTCCTCGTCGTTCATCATCAGATTGAGGTTCATGATTCCGCCTGTTTTTGCTATGTCGATCGGGTCATGACCTGCCGCCCGTCGAATCCCTCGTACCATGGACAATCCTAACGGGCGGCCGGTGTTGCGTCACTTAAAAAAACTCGCAAAAACCGCAAAATCTGGCCGTTTTCGCAGGTGGTTTCGGCGGTATCTCGCCCATGCGTCAGGATATGGTGGCATTGTCGATGCCGCCGCATATTCGTGGTCAAGGGCTTACCAGTTGTTTCTGAACCAGCGATAGGCGCGGCGCAGGCTGCGGGTCGGATAGCTGTCGGCGGGCATCTCGAAGTCCCACCATTCGTCCTGGGGATGGGCGGCGAACAGCGCCAGCCCGACCGCGCTGGAAAAGCCGGGATCGGTGAACTGATGCGCCAGCCCGTCGATGCGCAACGGACGCCCGCAGCGGATGTTCGGCCCCAGGATGCGCGCGGCCAACCCGTCCAGGCCGGGGATCTGGCTGCCGCCGCCGGTCAACACGATCTGCTGGCTGGGCATGGCGTCGAACCCGGCCGCATCAAGGACTTCGCGCACGCCTTCCAGAATCTCCTCGACCCGGGGGCGCATGATGCCGATCAGGTCGGCGCGGCTGACGGAGCGGCGCTCGCCGTCCCATCCCTGGGCGTCCCCGCCCAGATCCAGCATGTCGCGGTCGTCGCGTCCCGTCGCCTCAACCCCGCCGTTCAGGGTCTTCAGCCGCTCGGCCACCGGCAGCGGCACCCGCAGGCCCTGGGCGATGTCCTGGGTGACAAGCTGACCGCCGATCTTAACATTGTCGGCGAAGATCATGTGTTTCTTGACGAAAATCGACACGCCCGTGCCGCCGCCGCCAAAATCGATGCAGGCCGATCCCAGTTCCTGCTCGTCCTCGACCAGGGCGGCGCGGGCCGAGGCATAGGACGCCGAGGCGACGCCCGCCAGTTCCAGGTCGCAGCGGCGGATGCACTGGACCAGATTGCCGATCACGTCGCCATCCACCGTCAGCAGGTGCATGTCGCAGGCCAGCTTGTTGCCGACATGATCGCGCGGATCGCCGAGCCCGCTGCGGTTGTCCACGGCGAAATTGACCGGCTGCGCGTGCAGCACCTCGCGGTTCCGGCCGAAATCGGGGGCGTCGCAGGCGGCCAGCACGCGGGCCACGTCGTGTTCGTGGACGCGCCCCGCCTCCAGCGTGATCTCGCCGGCCAGACCGTAAGAAGCCGGGCGCCCTCCCGACAGGCAGGCGATGACGTGATCGACGCGCACGCCCGCGACCTTTTGCGCGGCGGCGACCACCGTGCGGATCGCGCGTTCGGTTTCGGCCATCACGTCGATCTCGCCCCGGCGCATCCCGCGCGAGCGGGTCGAGGCCGCGCCGATCACCCGGAAATTCACCTGCCCCGCCATCGGTCCCACGCCGTCGGTTTCGCGGAAGGTGCCGGTGCCGTCGAAGCGCAGCACCAGGCAGGCGATCTTGGACGTGCCGATGTCCAGGATGCCGATCACGCCACGTTGCAGGGCGGCCCGGCGGATGTTCCGCATCGCCCGCTGCGTTTGATAAAGTTCCGCCATGTCTCAGCCCCCCTTCTTGTCGTTTTCTGGAATGACCTTGCCGTCAGGCCCCAGAAGCGGCTGCCCCCTGGCCTCGCGGATGGCGTTGCGCGCGTCCAGGCCAAGCCGCAGCACCGGCCGGGACGGGTCGCGCAGATCGACCGCGGCGATGTCGCGGCCCAGCATGTCCTGCGCGCGGTCCAGCGCCATGGCGGCCTGCAACGCGATCACCGCGCCTTCGGCGGGCAGCATGATCTTCTGGCCGTGATCCAGCACCAGATCCCAGCGGCGTTCGCCCTTGCGCACCAGCCCGCGCACCCGGGGCAGGATCGGCCCGGCGGCGTCGATCAGCGACAGCGCCTCGGGAACGGCCAGGTCGGCCCCCTCGCCCGCGATCAGGGGCAGGTCGGCGCGCACGTCGCGCCCCGTCACCGAGGCGACGCGGTGGCCGGTCCGGTCCAGGATCTCGATCCCCCGCGCATGACGCCACAGGACGGCCGGTTCGCGTTCCTTGACCACGGCGGACAGGATGCCGCCCGGCTTGATGCGCAGGTCCACCGATTCGATCACGTCCAGCTGCATCACCTGCAACCGCATCGCCGTCAGGTCGATGTCGAAGCTCGAGGCGGGCAGATCGACCGGCAGCATGGCCCGCAGCGCCGCATCCACCACGGGCGAGGCCCCCTCGACCGCCATGGTCCTGACCAGGAACTCCTCGCGGCTTTGCACCTTGTCCAGGATCTGCTGCACGCCGTCGGACAGGCGCGCGCGGCGGTCCTCGTCCGCCAGCCAGAGCCCGGCGATCAGGACAACCAGAAACGCCGGCACGCCGATCCGCACCGCGCGGCGCCACACCGGGCGCAGCCACATCCGTTCCAGCCGGTATTGCAGGCGCGAAGGCGCGGGATCGCGCCGCGTTTGGGGGGGGCGGTTCGGGCGATGGTCGATCACGTCCGGCACAGCGCGTCCTCCACCATCCAGCGCATCAGGGCGGGAAAGCCGATGCCCGCATGGGCGGCCTGTTCGGGCGCCAGCGAGGTGGGCGTCATGCCGGGCTGCGTGTTCACCTCGAGAATGATCAGCCCGTCCAGCCCGCGCGAATCGTCCCAGCGGAAATCGGTGCGCGACAGCCCGCGGCAGCCAAGCGCCCGGTGGGCGCGGACCGCATGATCCAGGCAGGCCCGGGCGATGTCGGCGGGGATCTCGGCGGGGATCACGTGGCGCGACCCGCCGACCGAGTATTTGGCGGCATAGTCATACCAGCCCTCGGTCACGATCTCGGTCACGCCAAGGGCGCGGTCGCCCATGACGGCCGTGGTCAGTTCGCGTCCCGGCGCATAGGTTTCGACCATCACGCGGGCGGGCATCGTGTCGGCCAGCTGCGGCGGCTGGTTCGCGCCGTCATGGACGATGTAAACGCCCACCGACGAGCCTTCGTCGTTCGGCTTGACCACATAGGGGGGCGGCAGGACGTGGCGGGCGCGCACCTCGTCGGCGCAGGCGATCACGCTGTCCACGACAGGCAGGCCCGCCGCGCGCAGCGCGTCCTTGGCCCGCGTCTTGTCCATCGCCAGGGCCGAGGCCAGAACGCCCGAATGGGTGTAAGGCAGGTCCAGCCATTCCAGGACGCCCTGGACGCAGCCGTCCTCTCCCCAGCGGCCATGCAGCGCGTTGAAAACGACATCGCAGCGCAGGCCGGCCAGGCGCGCGACCAGATCGCCGCCGCGTTCGGGTCCAAGTTCGACCTCGACCACCTCATAGCCCGCCACCCGCAGCGCGTTCGCGCATTCGCGCCCCGATGACAGCGACACCTCTCGTTCGGCCGAGGGTCCGCCCATCAGAACGGCTACGGTATGGGCTGTCCTGCTCGACCTGCCCGCCACGTTTTTCGCCTTTCGCCCCGGTTGACCCGGGATTTTCTGTCCCCGCGCGGCCGGGTTCATTCCCGGTCCTGCACTTGCGGGAAAGGATAGCTGATGCGCGAAAATCACAAAAGGGTAATTTTCGCTATCTGCCAAAGATTGTTGGGCAATATGTTAATCAGCCGCAGGTTGCGGCAGGGAATCACCCACGCGGATCACTTCCCATTGCAGGTCGTGTCCGCTGTCCTCCAGCACGCGGCGGCGGACCAGTTCGCCCAGGGCTTCCAGTTCGGCGGCCGTCGCGCCGCCGGTGTTGAGCAGGAAGTTCGGGTGCTTTTCCGACATCTGCGCCCCGCCCCAGCTATGCCCGCGCAAGCCCGCGCGGTCGATCAGCGACCAGGCCTTGAGGTCGTGGACATCGTCAGCCCGGCCCGTGGAACTGAACCCCGCCGGATTGCGGAAGGTGGACCCGGCGCTGCGTTCCTTGGTGGGCTGGGTTTCATCACGCCGGGCCAGTTGGTCGGCCATCTTCTGGTGCAGCGCGTCGGGATCGCCCGGCGCGGCGCGGAACACCGCCTGGGTCACGACGCAGCCTTCCGGCAGGTCGGCGTGGCGATAGGCGAAACGCAGGTCGGCGGGGGTCAGCACGATCCGCTCGCCCCCGCGCGTGAAGGCCCGCGCCTCGATCAGATGGTCGGCGACATAGCTGCCATAGCAGCCCGCGTTCATGCAGACCGCGCCGCCGATGCTGCCGGGAATGGTGCGCAGAAAGGTCAGGTCCAGCCCCCCGTCCGCCGCCCGCCGCGCGACATGGGCGTCCAGCGCCGCCGCGCCCGCGATCACGCGGTCGCCTTCCACCGCGATGCCGTTGAAGCCCCGGCCCAGACGGATCACCACGCCCCGGATGCCGCCGTCGCGCACGATCAGGTTGCTGCCGACGCCGATGGGAAACACCGGCATCGAAGGATCCAGGCCCCGCAGGAAATCCGACAGGTCGTCCTCGTCCGCGGGCTGGAACAGCCAGTCGGCGGGACCGCCCACGCGCAGCCAGGTCAGGGCATCCAGGGGGCGGTCGGCGGTCAGCGTGCCGCGCACGGCGGGAAGATCGGTCATCATGCCGGACGTGGTAGCCAGCGGGGGTGCCTTGGTCAACCGCGCGGTCATTCGGCCAGGCTGGCCGTGACGGCAAGGGCGGCCAGCGCGCAAAGGCCGCGGATGTCCCAGGCGGGCCGCATCGGCGCGGCGGGTTCGGCGGGCGCCCGTCGGCGGGTCGCGTCATGCAGCCCCCGCAGCGCCGCGCCGAAGGCCAGCGAACCCGCCGCCAGAAGCAGCAGCATGGCGGCCAATGTTCCCAGCAGGCCGGAATGCTCCTGCCCGGTCTTCTGCGCCCCGATCAGCCAGCAGGCCCCCGCCCCCGCCAGCAGCACGGCAAGCGCCGCCAGCAGAGGACGGAAGGATCGCGCGCCGACGCGAGAGGCTCCGGTCCAGACGGACCACAGCACCACAAGGGCGACAACCATGTAAAAGGGAATCACGGGGCCGCCCGGGTCCGGGTCCGCAGCGGCAGGCGGACCAGCGCCAGCACGCCCACCCACAGAAAGACGATGCCCGCCCAGGGGCCGCAGGTATAGGTCAGCCAGCCCAGGACGGGAACGCCCGTGGCGATCAAGGCCCACAGGGCGCGCTGCCTTTGGCGCCTGCGCAGGCTGCGGGCAAGACGGGCCAGGATCAGCCAGCCCGTCACGACCGCCAGCGCAAGAACCACCGAATGCATCATGCGGCCCGCCCTTGCAGCCGTTGCGGCAACCCGTTGGCCCAGGCCGAGATCGTGCCCGCGCCCAGGCAGACCACCATGTCGCCGGGCCGGGCCTGTTCGCGGACCAGGCGTTCCAGGTCGTTCTCGTCCAGGATGGCGCGGGCGTGGCGGTGGCCGTGGGCGATCAGGCCCGCGACCAGCTCGTCGCGGCTGGCGCCGGGGATCGGATCCTCGCCCGCGGCATAAACCTCGGCGATGGCGACCACGTCGGCCTCGTTGAAGCAGGTGCAGAAATCGTCGAACAGGTTCGACAGGCGGGAATAGCGGTGCGGCTGGTGGACGGCGATCACCCGGCCCTTGGTGGCCTGGCGCGCGGCCTTCAGCACGGCGGCGATCTCGACCGGGTGGTGGCCGTAGTCGTCGATGATGGTGACGCCGTTGATCTCGCCCACGCGCGTGAACCGCCGCCCGACGCCGCCGAACTTGGCCAGAGCCTCGCGGATCTCGGCCTTCTTGATGCCCAGGTGACGGGCCACGGCCACGGCGGACAGCGCGTTCGAGACGTTGTGGTCGCCCGGCATGGGCAACGAGCAGCCCTCGATCATCTCGATGGCGCCGGTTTCCGTCGGGCCTTCGCCTTGCAGGGCGATGTCGAAAAGGGCGATGCCGTTTTCATAGCGCAGGTTCATCGCGCGCACGTCGGCCTGGGCGTTGAAGCCGAAGGTCACGACGCGGCGGTCGGTCAGCTTGCCCACCAGCGCCTGCACTTCGGGGTGGTCGGTGCAGCACACCGCGAGGCCGTAGAACGGAATGCCCGAGGCGAAATTGTAGAACCCCTGGCGCAGCGCGTCGAAGCTGCCCCAATGCTCCATATGCTCGGGGTCGATGTTGGTGACGATGGCGATGTCGGCGGGCAGACGGTTGAAGCTGCCGTCGGACTCGTCGGCCTCGACCACCATCCATTCGCCCGCCCCGGCCCGGGCGTTGGACCCATAGGCGTGGATCACGCCGCCGTTGATCACGGTGGGATCCAGCCCGCCCGCGTCCAGCAGCGTGGCCACCATGGTCGTGGTGGTGGTCTTGCCGTGGGTGCCGGCGATGGCGATGTTCGACTTCATCCGCATCAGTTCGGCCAGCATCTCGGCCCGGCGGACCACGGGCAGGCCGCGGCGGCGCGCTTCCTCCAGTTCCGGGTTGCCCTTCTTGATCGCGGTCGAGATCACAACCACGCCCGCCGCGCCGATGTTCTCGGCCCGCTGGCCCTCGAAGACGCGCGCGCCCAGGGTTTCCAGGCGGTCGGTGATCTTCGACTTCTTCGCGTCGCTGCCCTGCACGTCGTAGCCCAGCGTCAGCAGAACCTCGGCGATGCCCGACATGCCGATGCCGCCGATGCCGATGAAGTGGATCGGCCCCAGTTCGTGCGGCAGTTTGGTGGCGGCGTTCATCGGGCAATCTCCGTGACAAGGTCGTAAAGGCGCCGCGCCGCATCGGGCCGGGCAAGGAACAGGGCGGCGGCGGCCATCTGGCTGGCGCGGGCGGGGTCGTTCAGGATCGCGCGGATGTCGCGCGTCAGGCCGGGGGCGTCAAGCACCGATTCGGGATGGATCAGCGCCGCCCCCGTTTCGGCAAGGGCCTGCGCATTGGCGGTCTGGTGATCGCCCGCGGCGGCGGCATAGGGGATCAGGATCGACGGGCGCCCGACCACCGTGATGTCGGCCAGGGACGAGGCGCCCGAGCGGCTGATCACCAGCTGCGCCCGCGCCAGCCGTTCCGGCACGTCGGTGAAGAAGGGCTGCACGTCGGCCCGGATCCCCGCGTCGGCATAGGCCCCGGTCACGCGCGCCCCGTCCTCGGCCCGGGCCTGGTGGCTGACTTGCAGACGGACGCGCATGTCTTCGGGCAGGGCCGCGATGGCAGCGGGCACCACGTCCGACAGCACCCGCGCGCCCTGGCTGCCGCCGATCACCAGAAGATGCAGCGGCCCTTGGCCCGGCGGGGCATAGGGGGTGGCGGCGCGGTCCAGCACGGTCTGGCGGACCGGGTTTCCGGTATGGATGCCGTGAACGCCGGCCGGCAGGGCCGTGGGCCAGGTGCCGCAGGCGACGCGATGGACGCGGGCGGCGAACAGGCTGTTCACCCGGCCCATGATGCCGTTCTGTTCGTGGATCATGCGCGGCAGGCCCATCGAGACCGCCGCCGACATGGCCGGGATCGTCGGATAGCCGCCAAAGCCGATCACCACGGCGGGCCGGTCGCGGCGGAACGCCGCCCGGGCGGACAGCACGCCCCCGCCGATCTTCAGGGGCGCGGTCAGCTTGCCCATCAGTCCGCCCCGCGCCGTGGTGGCCGAACGGACGATGCTGCGTTGCACGCCGTCCGGGAACCCGCCCGCATAGCGCGCGCCCCGGTCGTCGGTGGACAGGTTCACGCGCCAGCCCTGGGCCAGCAGCAGCTCCGCCAGGGCCTGGGCGGGGAACATGTGGCCGCCGGTCCCTCCGGCGGCGATCAGGGCAAGGGGGGCGGCGGCCATCAGCGTCCCCGCCGCAGGATCTCGGCCAGCTCGCCCTGGGGGCGGGTCCGGGTCAGCGCCAGCAGCATCCCGGCGGCGATCCCGGATGCGATCACGGACGAGCCGCCATAGCTGACAAAGGGCAGCGTCATGCCCTTGGCGGGCAGCAGGCGCACGGCCACGCCCATGTTGATCAGCGCCTGCACGCCGAACGCGCAGGCCAGCCCCGCCCCCGCGATCCGCGCGAAGGGATCGCGTTCGCGCAGCAGCCGCAACAGCGACCGGACGACGATGGTGCAATAAAGCGCGATGATCGCCAGAACCATAATCGTGCCGTATTCCTCGGCCGCGACCGCGATGATGAAGTCGGTATGCGCGTCGGGCAGCGACCATTTCACGCTGCCCTCGCCCACGCCGACCCCGAAGAAGCCGCCGTCCTGGATGGCCTTGGTGGCATAGCCGATCTGGGTGCGCGGGTCGATTTCCGGGTTCAGAAAGCCGTTGATCCGGCGGGCGAAGTGTTCGGACGCGCCATAGGCGAAGAACCCGCCCGCCGCCGCGATCCCCATGACGCTGAGCAGCAGCACCATCGGCGCGCCCGCGATGAAATACATCACCAACCAGGAAAACAGCACCAGCGAGGCCTGGCCGAAGTCCGGCTGGAGCGCCAGCAGGACAACCACCACCATGGCGGTGACAAAGGAATAGAACCTGCCCGGCGGGCCGCCGATCATCTGGGCCGCGGCCATGAACCAGGCGCAGATGGCTACAAAGCCGGGCTTGAGGAACTCGGACGGCTGCATGGAAATGCCCGCGACCGACAGCCAGCGGGTGGCGCCCTTGCCGTGATCCTCGCCGACCAGCGGCAGCAGCAGGATCAGCACAAAGGCCGCGGCAAAGCCCGTCACGCCGATGCGCCGGATCTGGCGCGGCGACATCATGGAGATCACCAGCATGATCACCAGCGCCATGCCGCCGAAGACCGCCTGCCGCTGGACATAGTAGAAGCGCGGCAGGTGGTTCTTTTCCGCCAGGGGAACGGACGCCGCCAGCCCCAGCAGGATGCCGATGGCGAACAGCCCCAGCACGCAGGCCAGCGACCACTTGTCCAGCGTGCGCCACCAGCGTGGAAGAATCGGGTCGCCCGCCCGTACGGGCGTCGTGCCAAAGACCATCTCGGTCATGGGGATACCGCCGTCACTGCCTCTGATACTGCCCGGTTTTTCCGGGTCTGCCGGTCAGCATAGCGTGAAAATCGGGTCGGCGCTACTGGGGATTGTCAGACGGCATCAGCCCAATGCCGCCAGCCCCGGGAAGGTCTCGAGCAGCCAATAGGAAAAGGCCGAAAAGGCGCCGGTCAGCAGCATCGCCCCCACCGCCAGCAGCAGCGCGCCCATCACCCGCTCGATCACGCGCAGCCAGGGCTTGATGCGGTTCATCAGCCCGATGGCGCGGTTGATGAAGATCGCGGCCAGCAGAAACGGAATCCCCAGGCCGAGCGCGTAAACCGCCAGCAGCGCCGTGCCGCGCGACATCTCGCCCCCCGTTGCGGCCAGCGACAGGATCATGCCCAGCTGCGGGCCGATGCAGGGGGTCCAGCCAAAGGCGAAGGCCAGGCCCAGCACATAGGCGCCGACCGCGCCGCCGCCCTGCTGGCCCGTGTCGATCCGCGCCTCGTGGTCCAGAAACGGGATGCGGATCACGTGAAGGAAATGCAGCCCCATCACGATCACGACTCCGCCTGCGATCCTGGCCAGAAGGTCCTGATATTGCAGAAAGGCCCGGCCAAAGGCCGATGCCGCGAAGCCCATGATCAGGAACACGGTGGACAGGCCCATGACGAAGAACAGCGCGGGCAGCACGGCGCTGCGTTCGTGCGCGCGCAATCCGTTCACCCCCACCCCGGTCATGTAGGCCAGATAGGGCGGCACGATGGGCAGCACGCAGGGCGACAGAAAGGACAGGATGCCCGCCAGCAGGGCGACAAGGGCGGCGGGCAGAAAGGCGGCGGTGGCGAGTTCGATTCCCAACATGGCGCGCAGCTTACCTTTTGCGGCGCGGCAGGCCATGGGTCATCGCGTCACGTCCTCGCGAAAAGGGCGCGGTCCGACCCGCGCCCTTCGCATCATCAGCGGTTGGACGACCACCAGCCGCGGCGCTTGGGCCGGCCGGCATCGGCTTCGGCCATCTCGGGCTCGGCCATCTCGGGCTCGACCGGGGCGGCGGTGGCGGCGGTGGCGGCGGGAGCCTCCTCCGGCGCGGATTCGGACCCAACCTCGGGCCCAACCTCGGGCCCAACTTCCTCGGGCCCAACCTCCTGGGGCGCGGCGTCTTCAGGCTCGGCCGTTCCGACGACAAGCGCCTCGACCACCGTTTCCTCGACCTGCGCCGCGACCGCTTCGGCGGGCAGGAAAGCCTCGGCCCGCGGCTCGGACTCGCCTTCCCGGGTCTCGCCTTCCCGTGTCTCGGCGGCCCGAGGATCGTCGGCCCGAGGATCGGCGGCCTGGTGCTCGGCGGCCTGGCGTTCGGCGGCCTGGGGCTCGGACGCAATCTCGGACAGCGGCACGATCTCGCCTTCCTCCTCCGCGGCCACGTCCGGTTCGGGCCGGGCGTTCAGGCCGGGCAACGATTCGGCCTGGTCGCCGGACGGGTTCTCCAGGTCCACCACATCGGGCAGGCCTTCGGCGCGCGGCAGGTCGCCGTTGCGGCGGCGGTTGCGCGACCGCGACCGGCGGCGGCGGCCGTTGCCCTCGCTCTCGCCCTCGCTTTCGGACGCATCGGCTTCCTCGGCGGCCTCGGCCGCGTCTTCGGCCATGTCCTCGGACTCGTCGCCCGCATCGGCGGCTTCGCCCTCGCCGCGCTCGCCGTTCTTCCGGCGGCGGCGGCGGCGGCGGCGGCGCGAGCGGCCTTCGCCGTTCTCGTCCTCGGCCGCGGCGGCATCAGTGCTGTCCTCGGCCTCGGCTTCGGCATCCGCCTCGGCTTCCTCGGGCAGATCCTCGTCCTCGTCGTCGATCTGGGCCATCAGCTCGGCATCGACCGACAGAACCGGCGCGGAAACCTCGGGGACGTTGCGGATCGCCGTCTTGAACTTCTCGATGGCGAAATCGGGCGAGATCAGCGCGGGATCGGCCTCGAGCCGGACCGACAGGCCATAACGCGCCTCGATCCCGGCGATATGCTCGCGCTTCTGGTTGATCAGGAAGTTGATCACCGCGACCGGGGCGCGCACCAGAACCTCGCGCGACCGCTTGCGGGTGCCTTCCTCCTCGATGGCGCGCAGGATGGTCAGCGCCAGGCTGTCGTCGGACCGGATCAGGCCGGTGCCGTGGCAATGCGCGCAGGGCTGCGTGGTCGATTCCAGCATCCCCGGGCGCAGCCGCTGGCGCGACATCTCCATCAGGCCGAAACCCGAGATCCGGCCCACCTGGATGCGCGCGCGGTCGGATTTCAGCTTGTCCTTCAGCCGCTTCTCGACCGCGGCGTTGTTGCGCCGCTCCTCCATGTCGATGAAGTCGATCACGATCAGGCCCGCAAGGTCGCGCAGGCGCAGCTGGCGCGCCACCTCGTCGGCGGCCTCCAGGTTGGTCTTGAGCGCGGTTTCCTCGATCGAGCCTTCCTTGGTGGCCCGGCCCGAGTTCACGTCGATGGCCACCAGCGCCTCGGTCACGCCGATGACGATATAGCCGCCCGATTTCAGCTGCACGACCGGGTTGAACATGCCCGCCAGGTAGCTTTCCACCTGATAGCGCGCGAACAGCGGCATCTGGTCGGTATATTGCTGCACGGCCCGGCTGTGGTCGGGCATGATCATCTTCATGAAGTCCTTGGCGACGCGATAGCCGCGCTCGCCCTCGACCAGAACCTCGTCGATGTCCTTGCTGTAAAGGTCGCGGATGACCCGCTTGATGAGATCCCCTTCCTCGTAGATCGGAGCGGGGGCGATGGACTTGAAGGTCAGTTCGCGGATCTGTTCCCACAGGCGCAGCAGGTATTCGTAGTCGCGCCGGATCTCGGTCCGGGTGCGCTGGCTGCCCGCCGTGCGGATGATCAGGCCCGCGCCCCTGGGCACGTCCAGTTCCGACGCGATGTCCTTCAGCTTCTTGCGGTCCGCGATGTTGGTGATCTTGCGGCTGATGCCGCCGCCGCGCGCGGTGTTGGGCATCAGAACGCAATAGCGGCCCGGCAGCGACAGATAGGTGGTCAGCGCGGCGCCCTTGTTGCCGCGTTCCTCCTTGACGACCTGGACCAGCATGATCTGCCGGACCTTGATCACTTCCTGGATCTTGTAGCGGCGGGCGCGCGGCTTCTTCTGGATGCGGATTTCCTCGGCCACGTCCTCGTCCGCGACCGATTCAATGGTCTCGTCCTTGTCCGAGGCGTCCGACGCGGTGTCGGCCCCGTCCTCGTCGCCCGCGTGATCGGCATCCGCGCCGTCCTCGCCCCCGGCCTCCGCCGCCCCGTCTCTGGCCCCGTCTCCGGCCCCATCTCCGGCCCCATGTCCGGCCTCGCCTTCCTCGACCTCGGCGGCGGCGGTCTCGTCGTCGTTCTCGGCGCGCTCGGCCCGGGCCTGGCGGCGACGCGCCCGGGCGGCGTCCTCGGCCTCCTGCGCCTCGGCATAGGCGCGTTCCTCGGCGATCAGCGCCTCGCGGTCGGCGGCGGGGATCTGGTAATAGTCCGGGTGGATTTCCGCAAAGGCCAGAAAGCCGTGGCGGTTTCCGCCGTAATCCACAAAGGCCGCCTGCAACGAGGGTTCGACCCGCGTGATCTTGGCCAGATAGATGTTGCCCGAGATCTGGCGCTTGTTTACGGTCTCGAAATCAAATTCTTCGACCTTGGTTCCGTCCACCACGACCACCCGAGTTTCCTCGGCATGGGTGGCGTCGATCAGCATTTTCTTTGCCATTGTCAAATCTTTCGCGCGGACGCGCGCCGGGCGGTGCCAAGGGCACCCCCGGATGCAGGCCGCGTTGTGATGGGGACACGGGCGCGGCAGCGGCCATGGCGATCCGGCGGGAAAAGCTGAATGCCCCCCCGTCCCGATCCTGTCCGTCCCCTGCGCGCGTCATCGCGTCTGTTCCTTACGGTTGACGCGAAGGCGAAAGCCCGCCGCGCCGCTGTCTGATGTCGCCCGGTCGCGCGACACTGCGCGCCGCGGGCGGGTTTTCCGCGTGACACATGCCGCCTTCCGTGAATCGGTGCCAGAGGTGCCGCGCTGCGAAACTGTTTGCGCCCCACAACCCGCGATTGAGGATCGCCGAACGCATAGCCGCAACATAGAGGGGGTGGCAGGGAAAATTCAATGGCGAAAACGGTCTGGCCCGGAATGGGCGGGTTCCGGCCCGCGCGAAACGCCGCGCAACGGGCGTCACGCAGCCTTAACGCTTCTTTCACGGCGGCGTTGCACACTGGCCCTAAGTCCTGTGCGCAACAAGGAGGCGCTGTCCATGCCGGTCGTCAAGGTCGATGCCGATCACGCGCTGCCCCCCGGACTGACGGGGACGCTGGCCGACCTGCCCGGCCATGCGCCCGTGATCCTGATGATCCACGGTTACCGCTATTCGCCCGCCGCCGCCCATTGCGATCCGCACCGCCATATCCTGTCGCTCGACCCCGACTGCCGGGTCCGTCGGGCGCTGTCCTGGCCGCGCGCGCTCGGCTTCGGCACGGGAAACGGGGACGAGGGGCTGGCTATCGCCTTTGGCTGGGAAGCGCGGGGGATGCTGGGCCGCGCCTACGGCCGCGCGGGCCGGATGGGGCGGCCGGTCGCGGCGCTTGCCTCCGCCGTGGCCCAGCGGGCGGGCCGGCCGGTCGCGGTGATCGGCCATTCGCTGGGCGCGCGGGTCGCGTTGCAGGCGCTGCACCATGCCGATCCCGGCAGCATCGGCCGGGTGGTGCTGCTGGCGGGGGCCGAGTTCCGCGACACCGCCGCCGCGGCGCTGGACAGCCCCGCCGGGCGCCGGGCCGAGGTGCTGAACATCACCTCGCGCGAGAACGACCTGTTCGACTTCGCGATGGAGCTTTGGCTGGATCGCGGGCGCAGGCAGGCGCTTGGCTTCGGCCTCGACCGTCCGGCGGGCAACTGGCTGGACGTGCAGATCGACGACCAGGCCACGCTGGCCGCCCTGGACCGCCTGGGCTTTCCGGTCGAGCGGCGGCCGCTGCGCTTGTCGCATTGGACGCCCTATCTGCGGCGCGGGCTGTTCGATTTCTACCGCACCGCCCTGGCGCAGCCCTGGGCCTTGTCGCTGCCTATGCTGCGCGCCCGCCTGCCCGGCCGGATCGAGCCGCGCTGGTCGCGCCTGCTGGCCCCGCCCGCGCAAGGGCGTGGGGTCAGGGCATAGGGCGGGACAGTCCGGCACCGCCCGTCCCCGATCGGCCGAATGCCGCCGCCGCAACGCGACGCCGCCGCCGATGCCGCCTGAACCGCCGGGCCTCGAAGGCCCGCCCCGCCACATCCCCGGCAGGCGCCGGCCCGCGGCGGCCCTGGGCGGCACCGGTTCAGATGGCCCCGCACCGGTTCCGATGGCATCGTTACGCGCCGAGGCCTTGAAGGCCTACTTGGTCGCGTCGTCGGTCGGAACCTCGATGGAATGGGCGCGATACAGCCCGGCATTGGCCATCAGAAAGACAAAGATCACCAGCGGCATGCCGAAGGTCTTGAAGTAAACCCAGGCGGTCTCGGTCATGGATCGCCAGACGACCTCGTTGGCAAGGGCCAGCGCCAGGAACAGCAGCGCCATCCGGGCCGTCAGCTTGCGCCAGCCTTCGGCGTCCATGGGCAGCGCCTCGGACAGGATCGCGCCCAGCCAGTTGCGGCGGGTGATCAGGCTGAATCCCAGAAGCCCCGCGAACAGCAGATAGATGATCGTGGGCTTGATCTTGAAAAAGCGCGGGTCGTTCAGCCAGACCGACAAGCCCCCGAAGACTACCACCAGCAGCAGCGTGGCGATCTGCATGGGCGACAGGCTGCCCGTCAGCCGCCAGCGGATCAGCGTGGCGGCCGCAAGCGCCGGAATGAAGACAAGCGTGGCAAAGACCAGCGGCGTGTAATCCTGTCCCCACAGGCTGACGCTGCCGCCGCGGTTCAGCATGAATACGGCAAAGAACAAAAGCAGCGGGCCCCATTCCAGCGCGGGCAGCACCCAGGGTTTCGGTTCCTTCATGGCGGTCTTCCTTTGTCCGTCGGCGGCCATGTTGTCCCGCATCGCGGGCGGCGGGGCAAGGCGTCAATCCAGCCGGATCGCGGCCAGGATCGGACCGGGCAGGCCGTTGCCGCCCAGTTCCTTCTGGACCAGCAGCGCATGGCGCGTGTCGGCGGGAAAGCTGTCGCTGGCCGAGCCGTCGGGGCTGACGGTCATGCGCAGCGGCGCGGTTCCGTCCCATTCGGCCAGCCGGTCCAGGGACAGCACGACATTGGTATAGGTCACGACCTTGCCGCGGTTCTCGCCCGCCGTCATCTCGACCGCGCGTTCGGGGGCATAGCGGACCAGCAGGATTTCCACCCCGCCGTCCAGGTCGGACAAGGGCATCAGCTCGATCACCTGGCCCTGGGGCGTGGTGTCGCGCTGCACGCTGACCAGGGCCGGGGCCACGCGACTGGCGTCGATCAGCCCCATCAGCTGCGCAGGCCCAAGCGCCACCGCCGTGTCCACGCCCCCCACGATCACCTGCGGCGTGTAGACCGCGTGTTCCCCCGCCGCGCGGGCATAGCCTTCCTGCCGGGCCGTGAACTCGGGCCGGGCAAAGCTGTCGGCCCAGCCGAGGTAATCCCAGTAATCGACGTGAAAGGACAAGGGCAGGACGCCAGGCTCCTCGGACAGGGTGGCCAGCATCGCGTCGGCGGGCGGACAGGACGAACAGCCCTGCGAGGTGAAAAGCTCGACCACCACGGGGATCGCGCCGGCAAGGCCCAGGCTTTCCATCTGCGGCGGCGCATCGGTCGCGGCAAAGCTGTTGAGCCCGCCCAGTTCGGTCGGCGCATAGGCCGACGAGGGCGCCGACCGTCCGGGATCGCTGGGCGCCGAGATCACCGGCGCATCGCGCGGTTCGTACCCGCCCCGGTCCGGGCGTCCGGCGCCGAACCCGGCCAGTTCGCCGCCTGGGTTTCCGCCGCCAGGGTTCCCGCCGCCGGGTCCGCCCGGCCCTTGCGCGGCGGCCATTCCGCCACAAACGACGGTCAGGCCGCACAGGGCTGCGGCGACAAGGGTCTTGGGGCGAAGGGCTGCCGATACGGCCAGCATGTGGCGGTCCGATGGTCGTGGAACTTGGCCCTGCATAGCCCCCGTCCCCTGCCCCGAACAAATCAACGCTTTGTTAGCCGGGCCGTGAGCCGCCCTTGTGCTCCTTGAGCAACAGCCCCATCTATGGTATGCGATTGCATACAATTCGCGGCGCGACACCCTTGCGCTGTTCCCCCGCATCGGGCAAAGCAAGGCACGCAAGCCCGACCCATCCAATTCGCAGACAGGGAGGCCCCCATGCCTATCCAGATCGGAACCGACACCGCCAAGACGCGCCGCAAGCTGACGGCGGGCGGCAAGGATTACGCCTTTTATTCGATCGCCGCCGCCACGGAAGCCGGACTTGGCGATTTCTCGAAACTGCCTGCCTCGCTGAAGGTCGTGCTGGAAAACCTGCTGCGCTTCGAGGACGGCGGCTTTTCGGTGTCCGTTGACGACATCAAGGCCTTCGGCGAATGGGCCGCGATGGGCGGCAAGAACCCGCGCGAGATCAACTATCGCCCCGCCCGCGTGCTGATGCAGGACTTCACGGGCGTTCCGGCGGTCGTTGACCTTGCCGCGATGCGTGACGGGATCATCGGCCTTGGCGGCAACCCGCAGAAGATCAACCCGCTGAACCCGGTCGATCTGGTTATCGACCATTCCGTGATGATCGACGAATTCGGCAATCCCCGCGCCTTCCAGAGAAACGTGGATCTGGAATACGAACGCAACATCGAACGCTACCAGTTCCTGAAATGGGGCCAGAACGCGTTCCAGAACTTCCGCGTGGTGCCGCCGGGAACCGGCATCTGCCACCAGGTGAACCTGGAATACCTGGCCCAGACCGTCTGGACCGACACCGACCAGAACGGCGATCTGGTCGCCTATCCCGACACGCTGGTGGGCACCGACAGCCACACCACCATGGTCAACGGCCTTGCCGTCCTGGGTTGGGGCGTCGGCGGGATCGAGGCCGAGGCGGCGATGCTGGGCCAGCCCGTGTCCATGCTGATCCCGGAAGTCGTGGGCTTCAAGCTGACCGGCCGGATGGTCGAGGGCACGACGGCCACCGACCTGGTGCTGAAGGTCGTGGCGATGCTGCGCAAGCACGGCGTGGTGGGCAAGTTCGTGGAATTCTACGGCGAGGGGCTGGACAACCTGCCGCTGGCCGACCGCGCGACCATCGCCAACATGGCCCCCGAATACGGCGCCACCTGCGGCTTTTTCCCCATCGACGACGAAACCCTGCGCTATCTGCGCAACACCGGCCGGGACGAGGACCGCATCGCCCTGGTCGAGGCCTATGCCAAGGAAAACGGTTTCTGGCGCGGGGCGGATTACGCGCCGGTCTATACCTCGACGCTGGAACTGGACATGGGGTCCATCGTGCCGGCGATCTCGGGTCCGAAGCGCCCGCAGGATTACCTGCCGCTGACCGACTCGGCCCAGACCTTCAGGAAGCTGGTGTCCGACTATCGCGGCGGCGCGCAGAACGACGGCGAGGTCATGGTCCGCGACGTGCTGAAGACCGTTCCGGTCGAAGGCACCGATTACAGCATCCGCGACGGGTCCGTGGTGATCGCGGCGATCACCAGCTGCACCAACACCTCGAACCCTTACGTGATGATCGGGGCCGGTCTGGTCGCCCGCAAGGCCCGCCAGCTGGGCCTGAACCGCAAGCCCTGGGTCAAGACCTCGCTGGCGCCCGGATCCCAGGTGGTGGGCGAATACCTGGAGGCCGCGGGCCTGCAAGAGGATCTGGACGCCCTGGGCTTCAACCTTGTGGGCTACGGCTGCACCACCTGCATCGGCAACTCGGGTCCGCTGGGCGATCCGGCGATCTCCAAGGCGATCCATGACCATGATCTGGTCGCGACCGCCGTGCTGTCGGGCAACCGCAACTTCGAGGGCCGGATCAGCCCCGACGTGCGCGCGAACTTTCTGGCCTCGCCCCCGCTGGTGGTGGCCTACGCCATCGCGGGCGATCTGAACGTGGATCTGACCCGCGACCCCATCGGCCAGACGCCAGAAGGACGCGACGTTTATCTGAAGGACATCTGGCCCACCAACCAGGAAATCGCCGAACTGGTCCATGCGACCGTGACGCGCGAGGCGTTCCAGTCGAAATACGCCGACGTGTTCAAGGGCGACGAGCGTTGGCAGGCGGTGGAGGTCACCGACAGCGAGACCTATGACTGGCCGCCGACCTCGACCTATATCCAGAACCCGCCCTATTTCCGCGGCATGTCCAAGGAGGCGGGCGTGATCAGCGACATCGAGGGCGCGCGGGTGCTGGCGATCCTGGGCGACATGATCACCACCGACCACATCAGCCCGGCGGGGTCGTTCAAGCCCACCACGCCCGCGGGCCAGTATCTGCTGGAACGCCAGGTCGCGCCGAAGGATTTCAACAGCTACGGCTCGCGCCGGGGCAATCACGAGATCATGATGCGCGGCACCTTCGCCAACATCCGCATCAGGAACGAGATGCTGGACGGCGTGGAAGGCGGCTTCACCAAGGGGCCGGACGGCCAGCAGACGACGATCTTCGAGGCCTCGATGGCCTATCAGGAACAGGGCGTGCCGCTGGTGATCTTCGGCGGCGTCGAATACGGCGCGGGATCCAGCCGCGATTGGGCGGCCAAGGGCACCAACCTGTTGGGCGTCAAGGCCGTGATCGCCGAGTCGTTCGAGCGCATCCACCGCTCCAACCTGGTCGGCATGGGCGTCGTTCCGCTGGAGTTCCTGCCGGGCGAGAACCGCAAGACGCTGGGCCTGAAGGGCGACGAGGTTGTGTCGATCCACGGGCTTGCCGGCGACTTCAAGCCGCTGTCGCTGGTGCCCTGCACCATCCGCTACGGCGACGGCACGGCCAAGGAAATCCAGCTGAAAGCCCGCGTCGATACCGAGGTGGAAATCGAATACCTCAAGAACGGCGGCGTGCTGCATTACGTTCTGCGGAACCTGGCGAAAAGCTGACCGGCACCCCGCAGGCTGCGCGCAAGCACGCGCCATGCGCCCCCGCTGTTTCGCAGCGGGGGCTTTTTGTTGCTAAAGAGAGGGCAAAGGACAGGAGGCTGCGCGAGCATCCGCCTCGCATTCACTTCGGCGCTGATCTTCCTTGCGGGATGCACCCGCATTGAAACCATCCCCGGGTCAGAACCGGACCCCGACCTTTCTTGGCCGCAACACGTTGCAAGGACGTCCTGGTGTTCCAGGGACAACTCGGTGCCTTGCAGAAGGCTGCTGTCTGCCGCCGCGAAAGCATGTGGAGGGTCCGAACAACCCGCAGAAAGCTCCCTGGCTCCAAGTGGCCACGATGGAATTCATGGGGCTTGGACGCTGGATTTCTCATGGTCCTTGCAAGCCGAACCATCGGCCGCGCGATGAACCCGCGGGTCAAGCCGACCAGCCGGCCGAATTGCGGGCGAGCATTTGTTCCGCCCCATCGGTGAGCGCGCGCCGCCCCCCTGTCCCGGTTCTTGAAACACCGCCATTGACCCCGACCGCCCGACCCGCCATATCCCCCATGCGCGGAGGGCCGGATGACCGCGGCAGTTCGCTGTCGAGGAAAGTCCGGACTCCATGAGGCGACGGTGCCGGGTAACGCCCGGCGGGGGCAACCCCAGGGAAAGCGCCACAGAGAACAGACCGCCCGCATCCGTGCGGGCAAGGGTGAAACGGTGGGGTAAGAGCCCACCGGGGGCCTGGCAACAGGCCCCGCATGGCAAGCCCCACCGGGAGCAATGCCGAATAGGGACCGCGCGCGGGGGCAACCCCGCAGGGCCGCCTTGCCCCAGCAGGTCCGGGTAGGCAGCTTGATCCGGCGGGCAACCGCCGGGCCAGAGGAATGGTCATCCAGCCGCCCATGGCGGTGGACAGAATCCGGCTTACAGGCCTTCCGCGCAAATCACGCCCGGATGCCGCGATTCGCGGTTGACTTCGACGCATCCGCGGGTAAAAGCCGGGCTTCAAACGAATTCCACGGGGTCTGCGCCGCGCGATTGCCCCGAAGCAGGAGCAATGACATGGCGAAGCCCACCACCATCAAGATCCGGCTGAACTCGACCGCCGGCACGGGCCATTTCTACGTGACCAAGAAGAACGCCCGCACCATGACCGAGAAGATGACCGTCCGCAAATACGACCCGGTCGTCCGTCAGCACGTCGAATACAAGGAAGGCAAGATCAAGTAAGGATCCTGCCGGACAGGGCCGGGCCGCTGGCCTGGCCGGGATCGAAGGGCGCCCGCGGGCGCCCTTTTTGCCGTCTGCCGGTGCGGCCTTGCCGGGCCGAAAACCCCGCGCCCGAATCCAAGGGTGCAACCTTGCCGCGAATCTGCTAGACTGGCGACGAGGACGGTTCGGCCCCGGGATGATCGCGGGGGGCGCCGGGTTCTCCGGCTGACGCCTCGCCCGGGTCCGGGCCCTCCAGCAAGGGAGGATGCAGCCATGCCTGACAAGACGATCGGAAACCCGGTAAGCTGGAGCGCGCAAAGGCTGGCCGGGATGGGCCGTGGCCTGGGCTCGGCGGTCGAGGGGATCGGCAGCCACGAGATGACCCGCCCCCAGGTCAACAGCATCGGCACGGGCGACATCCGCGCGGCGCTGCGCCAGGGCGCCCGGGATTTCGCCGCGCTTCGGTCGGACGTGATCATCGGGGTGGCGCTTTATCCGGTGATCGGCTTTGTTCTTGCCGTCTGGGCCTTCAACGCCGGCCAGGTGCATCTGCTGTTCCCGCTGGTTGCGGGCTTTCCCCTGGTCGGACCGGTCGCGGCGGTCGGCCTTTACGAAATGAGCCGGCGGCGCGAGGCGGGCGAGCCGGCGGATTGGGGCGCGGCGCTGGCCGCGCTGACAGGCCGGGTGCTTGGGCCGGTTCTTGCGCTGAGCGCCCTTCTGGCGGTGATCTTCGTGGTCTGGCTTTACGCCGCGCATGCGATCTGGGCCGCCACCCTTGGCCCCGAATCCTATGGCGGCCTGCTCGACTTCCTGCGGGCGACCCTGACCACGCGCGACGGCTGGACGATGATCCTGGCCGGAACCGGCGTGGGCTTCGTCTTCGCGGGGGTGGTGCTTTGCCTTGCCCTGGTTTCTTTCCCGATGCTGATCGACCGTCCGGTGGGCGTGCCGGTGGCGCTGGCGACCTCGCTTGCGGTGGTGCGCCGCAACCCGCGCGCGGCGGCCACCTGGGGGCTGGTCGTCGCCGTGTCGCTGCTGCTGGGGATGATCCCGCTGTTTGCCGGGCTGATCCTCGTGCTGCCGATCCTGGGCCACGCGACATGGCACCTTTACCGCCGGGCCGTGACCTGGCCCGATCGGGGGATGGCGTCGGAACGCTAGGGCAGAGACGGTCATGGTCCGCCGCCTCCGATCGGCGCAAGACCGTCCCCCGCACGCGCCGCCGATGCCGCCCGAACCGCCGATCCGTCAGGTCTCGGCGGCGCGGCCCCGGCGGGCGCGGCCCTTTGGGGTCGGGGGGATCACGCATCCGTTTCCGTGTCCCGCCCGTTCGGGTGCCGCGGTCCCAGATCGTTCCTGAAGGCCGATCCGCCCCAAGGCCGTTCCCTGCCCCGCCGCACGGACCGCGCCGGGTTTTTCAGGCCAGCACGAACTCGACCCCCGGCAGCACCGCGATCTCGGCCACGTCGGCGCGGTAAAGCTCGGTCACCCGGTCCACCACTTCCTGCGTCCAGCCCGGCAGGTCGATCACCTGGTCCAGCGCGGCGGGCAGCGCGTGGTTCTGGATCACCTCGGACCAGATCGCGCGGCGCTGCGCGACGGTCAGCCGGTCCTGCGCGGACAAGGCCTCCCTGAGACGGGCCATGCCCTCGGGGCCCAGGATCTCCTCCAGATACATGGTCCCGCCGGCCAGGGGGGCGTCGGGGGGGATGTTGCCGGCCAGGCGGGCGATCTCGGGCCAGATCAGGGGCACGTCCTCGTGGCACCAGATCACCACCCGGCGGCCGGGAACCGCGCGCAGCAGCGCCTGGATCGGGTCGCGCCAGCGCAATTCCAGCGGATGGCGCCCCTGCATCAGCACGGGATAGCCGCCGCCGGTGAAGATCGGCAGCACCTCGGCGATCAGGGTCGCGGGGTTGCGGATGGCCAGAAAGAACTCGACCTCGTGGTCGGGGAACAGGTTGGCCAGCGCCGCCGCCCGCGCGCCCATCTGCGGGTAAAGCCCCGTCTGCCCCACCACGCGGCCCGGCGCCCCCATGAAGGAGGGCGTGGAAAAGACCGCCCGGTCCGGGGCGTCGCTGTGCAGGACGGCATCCAGCATGATCTGCTGCATCTCGGGCGTGGCGCGTCCGCCCTTCAGCGACATCAGCGCCTCTTCGAACAATCCGCGGTGGCGGTTCGGGGTCACGATGTCGGTGCCGTGCCGCATCAGCCGGTCGCGGTTGTTCAGCAGCGTCTTCAGCAGCCTGTCGCCATCCGTGCAATGCACCCCCAGGTGAAACACCATCTGCATATCGGACCGTTCCTTCCCTCGTCTCGACCGCCGCGGGCGACGCCGCACAGTAGCTGGGCCGCCGGTGCAGTCAAACCGCTTTCGCCGCTTGCGAAAACCGCCCGCACCCGCTAGGCAGAAGGCGTCGCCCCGTGCGTCATGCCGGTTTAGCTCAGCTGGTAGAGCAGCTGATTTGTAATCAGAAGGTCGCGGGTTCGATTCCTGCAACCGGCACCATCCCCTCATCCGTTGGACATCCCCCCGGCCCCGCCCTATAACGCGTGCGAAATCAGACCGCTTACAGGTGCATCATGATCAAGGTCTTCGGCCATACCGCCCCCGACACGGATTCGACCGGCTCGCCCATCATCTGGGCTTGGTATCTGAACGAGGTCCGCAAGACCCCCGCCCAGGCGGTCCTGCAAGGGGAACCCAACGCCGAAGCCCTGTGGATGCTGAAGCGGTGGAACCTGGACAAGCCGCAGATCATCGCGGACCTGGCCCCGGGCGATCAGTGCGTGATCGTGGACACCAACAACCCCGCCGAACTGCCCGCCGGCCTGGACGGGGCCGACGTGATCGAGATCATCGACCACCACCTGCTGGCGGGGGGCATCAAGACCCGCGTGCCGATCAACATCACCGTGCGTCCCCTGGCCTGCACCGCCACCATCATGCACGACCTGATCGGCGAGGACATGGCCCGCGCGCCCGAATCCGTCAAGGGCGCGATGCTGACCTGCATCCTGTCGGACACGCTGGAATTCCGCAGCCCCACCACCACGGCCCATGACCGCGCCGTGGCCGAAAAGCTGGCCGCGGACCTGGGCGTCAACATCACCGACTACGCGACCGAGATGTTCGCGGCCAAGTCCGATGTCAGCGCCTTCAGCGACGAGGCCCTGCTGCGGCTGGACAGCAAGGAATACGACCTGGGCGGCAAGCACCTGCGGATCACGGTTCTGGAAACCACCTCTCCGCAGACGCTGCTGGCGCGCAAGGACGCGCTGCTGGCCGCCATGCCGCGCGTGGCCGCCGCCGACGGCGCGGACGAGGTGCTGTGCTTCGTGGTGGACATCCTGCGCAAGGAGGCGACCCTGCTGATCCCCAACGAGTTCGTCCGCCAGCTGGCCGAGCGCAGCTTCGGCGTGCCCGTGACCGGCGACAGCGTGGTTCTGCCCGGCGTGATGAGCCGCAAGAAGCAGATCATCCCGGTGCTTGCCCTGTAATGACGAAGATCATCCAGTCGCTGTCGCAGATCGGCGCCGATTACGACGTGCTGTTCTGCGACCTGTGGGGCTGCCTGCACAACGGCAAGCAGCCCTATCCCGCCGCCGTGGCCGCCTTGCAGGCGTTCCGCCAAGGGGGTGGCCGGGTCGTCCTGATGACCAACGCGCCGCGTCCGAACCAGTACGTGATCGCCCAGCTTGACCGCATGGGCGTGCCGCGCGACGCCTGGGACATCGTCGTCAGTTCCGGCGATGCCGCGCAAGAGGCGATGTTCGCGGGCGCCGTGGGCCGCAAGGTCTGGCATATCGGCACCGGCAAGGACAACGGCTTCTTCGACGACATACCCGCCGAGTTCGCCGACGCGCCCCCCATTCAGCGCGTGCCGCTGGCCGAGGCCGAAGGCATCGTCGCCACCGGCCCCTTCGAGGAGCTGACCGAAACGCCGCAGGATTATCACGACCGGCTGATGCAGGCGCGCGACCGCGGGCTGCCCTTGCTTTGCGCCAACCCGGACGTGGTGGTGGACATGGGCGAGACGCGCATCTACTGCGCGGGCGCGCTTGCGGAATACTACGAAGGGCTTGGCGGCCAGTCGCTGTATTTCGGCAAGCCGCATCCGCCGATCTACGACCGCGCGCGGCGGCTGCTGGCTCTGGGGCCGGACGCGCGGATCCTGGCGGTCGGCGACGGCATCTTCACCGACGTGAAGGGCGGCCTGGACCAGGGCATCGACGTGCTGTTCGTGACCGGCGGCCTTGCGGCCGACGCGCTTGGGCCGGATGTCGAGAATCCCGACAACGTCCTGCTGCTGGACTGGCTGGGCGGCCATGCCCTGGCCCCGCGATACAGCATCGGCCGGCTGCGCTGACCGCCCGGCGGCGGCAGAAAAACACATGAACGGATGAGGGGATCCGAAATGCCGCGCCTTGGCCGCACGGGACAAGGGCTTTGATCCCCGGGGGCTTTGATCCCGGCGGCGCCGCGCGATCCTCGGGGCTGGCGCTGCACGGCCGCGGCAGGCGCGCGGCGGGGTCCGGCCCGGCAAGGGGCGGATCGGGCGGGACGTTCGGATGCCGGCGCGCTGCCCGCTCGGAAATGGCACGCCAGCGGCTCCGGTCCGGCGAGTCCAAAGCAAGAAGACCGTCCGTCCGCCATCCCGCGACGCCGCCGCCATGATGCAGACCCCGGTTCCGCAGCCGACATCCCGGCGCGGTCTCCGCGCAAGGTCCGGGGACCGGCTTTCCGCTGGACCCGCACCGGTCCGATCCGGAACCGATCAGCAACATTGTTACAATCAACCGACGGAAAACCGAAATATTGTTGCTAAAGCGGTTTTTCGCTGCTATGCAGCATCATTCCCTTGGCTTGGTCTCACCATGGAACGCCCTATGCTGGACAACTTTCCCCGCGGCACCATCGTCATCGAGGATCTGGAGGTCGGCATGACCCGCCACCTGCAAAAGCAGGTGACGGACCGCGACATCGAGCTGTTCGCCGAGGTTTCGACCGACCGCAACCCGGTGCATCTGGACGACGGCTATGCCCGCGACACGATCTTCGAAGGCCGCATCGCCCATGGGATGCTGACGGCGGGGCTGATCTCCGCCGTGATCGGGGAACAACTGCCGGGCCATGGCACGGTTTATCTGGGCCAGACGCTGAAGTTCATGGCCCCCGTCCGCCCCGGCGATACCGTCCGGGCCGAGGTGACGGTGGACAGCATCGACCACCCGAAACGGCGGGTCACGCTTGCAACCCGCTGCCTCGTGGGTGATACGGTCGTCCTGAAAGGCGAGGCGGTCGTTCTGGCGCCAAGCCGCAAGTTCGACTGACGGGGCGTCCGCGTCCCAGTGGGGGCACCCTTTGCAGATCCACCGCGACTGGACAGGACTTCCGGCAGGCGCCCGTGGCGCCTCTGTCGCCATGGGCAATTTCGACGGCGTCCACCTGGGCCACCGCGCCGTGATCGAGGCCGCGCGCGGCGCCGTGGACGCCCCCCTGGGCATTGTGACCTTTGAACCCCACCCCCGCCAGTTCTTCGCCCCTGACGCCCCGCCCTTTCGGCTGATGAACTCGGAATCGCGGGCCAACCGCTTGGCCCGGCTGGGGGTGGAACAGCTCTACGAGCTGCCCTTCGGCCCGGTGCTGGCGGGCCTTTCGCCCGAGGCATTCGCCCGCGACGTGCTGGTTGGCGGGCTTGGTGTCAGCCATGTCACGGTTGGCGCGGATTTCGTCTTCGGCAAGGACCGGGCGGGCAATGTCGCGACCCTGCGCGACCTGGGGGCGCAGTTTGGCTTCGGCGTGACGGCGGTGCCGCTGCTGGGCCATGGCGGGCAGGACTACAGCTCGACCGCGATCCGCCGCGCGCTGGCCGAAGGGCGGCCGCGCGACGCGGAACGGATGCTGGGCCACCTGCACCGGATCGAGGGCGAGGTCGTCCACGGCAACAAGCGCGGCTGCGAATTCGGCTGGCCCACCGCCAACATGCGCATGGACGACCTGCACCTGCCGCGCCTTGGCGTCTATGCCGTGGTGGTGGACGTGCTGACCGGGCCGGACAAGCTGTCCTGCCAGGGCGTCGCCAGCCTGGGCGTGCGCCCGATGTTCGGCCGCAACGCCCCCAACCTTGAGGTGCATCTGTTCGACTTCAGCGGCGACCTTTACGGCCAGCATCTTTCGGTGGGCCTGGTTGAATTCCTGCGCGACGAGGCCAAATTCGACAGCGTGCAGACATTGATCGACCAGATAGCCGCCGATGCGGAACAGGCCCGCACGGTGCTGGCGGGCGTCTGATGCGCGAGCGTTTCTGGGAGCTGCCCCTGCCGCAGCTTGCCCCCGACGAATGGGAGGCCTTGTGCGACGGCTGCGGCAAGTGCTGCCTGAACAAGATCGAATACGAGGACACCAACGAGCTGGCCTTCACCCGCGTCGCCTGCAAGCTGCTGGACGGCGAGAAATGCCAATGCGGCAGCTATGCCAACCGCCACGACTATGTTCCCGACTGCGTGGTCCTGACCCCCCGCAAGCTGGCCGAGATCGCCTGGTGGCTGCCCGCGACCTGCGCCTATCGCCTCCGCCACGAGGGGCGGCCCTTGTACAAGTGGCACCACCTGATCTCGGGCGACCGCGAAACCGTCCACCGCGCCGGCGCCAGCGTCCGCGGCTGGACCGTCAGCGAGGCCGAGGTCTGCGAAGAGGACTGGGAAGACTACATCATCGAGGATCTGTCGTAGGACGGGCGCGGCACCGTCCGGCTTTGCAAGGGCGATCCCCGGCCTTGCGTCGCGCGCTGACCCCGGACGCGTTCACGGCCCTTGCGGAAGCGCGGCGGGATCGCCAGCGGGATCAGCCTGGCCGTCGGCATGGGGCGCGTGTTCCGGGCATCGCCGGCCTGCCCGATCTGCGCGCGGATCCCGCGATGGCGTCGGCGGCCCGTTCCCCCAGATCCGGGCCGATGACCGGGGCATGGCCGCCCGCCAGCGCCGTCGCGGCCCCGCCGGCGGATCCGGAAAACCCTGAAAGCATCTCGCGCGCCGAAGGATCGCGGCGGGGCTGGTCTTTCCCCCCGGTGCAGTTCAGCCGAGGCCGGACACCCCGTTTGCGGCCAGCACCGCCGGGCTGCCCGCCAGCCGGACCGGCGCGGCGCCAAGGCGGGCGGCCTCGGCCGCGTCATGCGTGACCAGAACCAGCCCGGCGCCGCTGCGGTCCAGAAGCCGGGCGGTCAGGTCCATCATCCGGCCCGCCGTGCCGGGATCGAGGCTGGCGAATGGCTCGTCCATCAGCAGGATGTCGGGACGGGCGGCAAAGGCGCGGGCCAGCGACAAACGGCGCTGCTGGCCCAGGGAAAGCTGGCGGGGGAACTTGTTCTCGTGCCCTGTCAGACCCGCCTCGGCCATCAGGGCGCGGGCCTGCGCCTGATCGCACCCGGTGGGCAGGGTGATGTTGGCGACCGCCCGCCGCCAGGGCAGCAGGGTCGGTTCCTGGAACACCACCGCCAGCCTTTCCCGCCCT
This sequence comes from Paracoccus angustae, assembly GCF_042648745.1. NCBI lineage: Bacteria > Pseudomonadati > Pseudomonadota > Alphaproteobacteria > Rhodobacterales > Paracoccaceae > Paracoccus > Paracoccus angustae. The sequence goes on along the minus strand of NZ_JBHRXY010000006.1, from coordinate 4,447 downwards.
TCCAGACGGCCCTGGAAATCCCCGTCCAGCCCGGCCAGGATGCGCAGAAGCGTGGATTTGCCGATGCCCGACGGGCCCAGGATCGCCAGGCGCTGCCCGCGTCCGACGGCCAGCCGCAGCGCCCCCAGCACCGGGCGGCCCGCAAAGGATTTGCCCGCCAGATCAAGCCTCATCGCGGCGCCAGCGGTTCGCGCCAGCCTCCCACGGGCGCAGGATGGCCAGGTCGATGGCCAGCATCACCGCGACAAAGGACAAGGCCCAGGCCAGCACGCCCGCCACGTCGAACGAGGAAAACAGGAGATGGATCTTGAAGCCCACTCCGTTCGAGCGGCCCAGGAATTCGACCACCAGCACGATCTTCCAGATCAGCGAGATCCCGGCCCGCGCCGCCGCCGCGACATGGGGCGCAAGCTGGGGCAGCACGACATGGCGCAGCCGCGCCCACCATCCCATGCGGAAGGCCCGCGCCATGTCGTCCAGGTCGGGGCGCAGGGCGCGGGCTCCTTCGCGCAGCATCACGGTGGTGACGGGGATCTTGTTCAGGGCCACGGCGGCGACGGCCGCGACCTCGTTCAGGCCGATCCAGATATAGGCCAGCACGATCACCACCAGGGCCGGGACGTTCAGCGCGATCACCAGCCCCGGGTTCAGCCAGTGATCCGCCGCCCGCGACCGGCCCATCCACAGCCCAAGCGCGACGCCCGCGGCCATGGCGATGGCAAAGCTGGCCCCGACCCGCAGCAGCGTCGCGCCCGCGTGCAGCCATAATTCGCCCGATGCCGCAAGCGTCCCAATCCGCCCCGCGACGGCCAGGGGCGAGGGCATGGTGCGCGGATCGTCCGCCGCCGCCGCGACCGCCATCCACAAGGCCAGCAGCAGCAGAACCGACAAAAGTCCCGGCACCAGGCCGGGGCGCTTATGCAGGGGCGGTTTATTCACCTGGCCAGAACAGCCCCGGCGGCAGATCGGACAAACCGCCGGTCAGTTCATCGCCGCCCAGTTCCGCCAGCAGCGCGAACAACCGCTGCGCGTCGGCGGGATCGACCGGACCTTCGGGCGGGATCCCCGCGCGCCAGCCGTCGCGGAGCGCGATGAATTCGGCCTCCGTGCCGGCCTCCATCGTCGGGCGCAGGGCCTGCCAGGCGCCGTCGTCGCGGGCCAGAAGATCCTTGGCCTGCCGCGACGCCTGCGCCAACCCCCGCGCCAGGCCGGGGTTGTTCGCCACCCAGTCGTCGCGCAGGACGTATCCCAGCAGCGGCGTGTCCGGGTCCAGGCCCAGGCCTTGCGCGGCCTCGGCCACGCTGATCACCTGATGCATCCCGCCCGCCTGCATCCGGGCCAGGAAATGCCAGAAATTGATCGCGCCTGCGACCTCGCCCGTCTCGGCGGCGTTCTGGATGATCGGCGGGGCGCCGAAGACCTGCTGCGTGACATCGGCCAGGTCGCGGCCGGTCCGCTGGCGGTGATACGCGCGCAGGATCAGCCAGCTCTTGTCCACCGGCCCGCCAGCGATGCCGATCTTTTCCCCTTCCAGATCCGCCAGCCCCCGCACCGGGCTGTCGGCAGGCACCATCAGCCCGCCCACGGCGGTGGAATAGGGCCAAAAGGTGAAAGGCGCGCCATTCGCCCGCTGCACCGCAACCCAGATCCAGTCCGACACGATGGCATCGACCTGGCCCCCCTGCATGGCGACCTGCGTGGCGGGATTGCCCGCAAAGGGCCGCATCCGCAGTTCGAACCCGTTCTCGCGGTCGAAACCCCGGTCCCGGATGGTTTCCAGTTCCCAGTTGACGGTGCCGTTTTCCAGCGTGCCGACGGTGATCGTCGGCAAGGGCTGCTGCGCCCCGCCCGGCCCCGCCAGCATCGCCGCGGCAAGGCCCAGGGCCAGCCCCAGGATCCGGCCTCGTCCCGGAAACCGCATCGTCTTCCCCCCAAGATTTCCGACCCGCCGGCAGGGTGCCACGGGCCGGGCCCGGTCACAATCGACCAGAAGTCGCACCCTCCCTTCGCCGCGGGATCAGCCGCAATCCCACCGGCGCTTCAGCGCGATCAGGTGCAGCGCCGCAGCCGCCGCGCCGCCGCCCTTGTTCTGGCCCTGCGGATCGGCCCGCACCAGGGCCTGGTCGATGTTTTCGACCGTCAGGATGCCGTTGCCGATGCAATGCCCCTGCAAGCCCAGCAGCGTCAGCCCGCGGGAACTGTCGTTGCACACCGTGTCGTAATGCGTGGTTTCGCCGCGCACCACGCAGCCAAGCGCGACATAGCCGTCATAGGGCTGGCGGCTGGCGGCAAGCGCGATGGCGGTGGGAATTTCCAGGGCGCCCGGCACCTCGGCCAGATCAACGGCGGCGCCTGCCTCGGCGGCGGCGGCGCGGGCGCCCCGCACCAGCCCGTCGGCGATCTGGCGGTAATAGGGCGACACAACGATCAGCAGGCGCAGGTCGCCCCCGATGCGGGGCAGCGGCAGCTGGTGGTGGTCGATGCTGGCGGCCATGGCTTATTCCTTGATCGGTCGGGTTGAATGGATCGACAGCCCATAGGCGTCCAGCCCGATCACGCGGACCGGGGCCGAGTTGGTCAGCAGAACCAGCTCCGACAACCCCAGCGAGGACAGGATCTGCGCCCCCAACCCGTATTGCCGCAGCACGTGCGAGGACACCTCGTCCTGGCGCGGCAGGCGCGGCTCGGTGTCGCGGAACAGCACCACGACGCCCCTGCCCTCGGCCGCGATGATGCGCATGGCCTGGTCCAGCGTGCCCGCGTTCCTGCGCCCGATGCCCAGCACGTCGTGCAGCGGATCCAGCACATGCATCCGCACCAGCACCGGCCCCGGCGCGGCCAGGTCGCCCTTGGTCAGCACGATATGTTCCGCGCCCGTGGTCTCGTCGGCAAAGACGCGCATCGTCCAGTCGCCGCCATGGGCCGACTGCACGGCCATCCGGCCGCGTTCCGCGATCAGGTTGTCGTGGCGGCGGCGATAGGCGATCAGGTCGCTGATGGTGCCGATCTTCAGCCCGTGCCGTTGCGCGAAGACGACCAGATCGGGCAGACGCGCCATGGTGCCGTCGTCGTTCATGATCTCGCAGATGACGCCCGAAGGGTTCAGCCCCGCCAGGCGCGCGACATCGACGGCGGCCTCGGTATGGCCTGCGCGCACCAGCACGCCGCCGTCGCGGGCGCGCAGCGGAAAGATGTGACCGGGCGTGGCGATGTCGGCCGGACCCTTGGCCGGGTCGATCGCCACCGCGATGGTATGGGCGCGGTCCCGGGCCGAGATGCCGGTGGTCACGCCCTCGCGCGCCTCGATCGACATGGTGAAGGCGGTCTCGTGGCGGCTGGAGTTCTTGGGGGACAGCAGCGGCAGCCCAAGCGCGTCGATCCGCGCCCCGGTCAGCGACAGGCAGATCAGGCCGCGCCCGTGGGTCGCCATGAAGTTGATGACGGCGGGCGTGGCCATCTGTGCGGGGATCACCAGGTCGCCTTCGTTTTCCCGGTCCTCGTGATCGACCAGGATGAACATGCGGCCCTGACGGGCCTCGCCGATGATCTCCTCGGTGGGAGAAATCGCGCCGGACCAGTCGCGATCGACCGGCTGGGCATTGTTGTCGGGCATCCGCCGCTCCTGCACAAGACTGCGGGCCGGCAACAACGGCAGGCTTCCGCAAGGACGCCCCTGGTCTGCACCGCAAACGCATCCGGCACAAGACCGGGCGCGCATCCCCGACGCGGCGCGATGGCACGTGGGGACGGGCACGCCGGAACGGGCGCGGCGCGGTCCGCCGGCGGACGAACCGGGGCGCGCGGCCCCGTTCCGCCCCGCGATCAGCGGCAGCCGCAGGCCGGATGCGCTGCGGCGCGCGGGCCCCGGTCGATGGGCAGGGGCGCCAGATCGCCCTGGCGCAGCGCCCTGGCCGCCGCGACAAGGTTTTCCAGCGAGGCCAGGGTCTCGGGCCAGTCCCGTGTCTTCAGCCCGCAATCGGGGTTCACCCACAGCCGGTCCGCCGGGATCACCCCCGCCGCCCTGCGCAGCAGCGCCACCATCTCGTCCCGGGACGGGACGCGGGGCGCGTGGATGTCCCACAGGCCCGGCCCGATCCCGGCGGGGTATTCGAAGTCGCCGAACACCTCCAGCAGCTCCATGTCCGACCGCGAAGCCTCGATCGAGATCACGTCGGCATCCATGGCGGCGATGGCGGGCATGATGTCGTTGAATTCGGAATAGCACATGTGGGTGTGGATCTGGGTGTCGCAGCGCACGGGACTGGCCGCCAGGCGGAAGCAGTCGACGGCCCAGTGCAGATAGCCGTCCCGGTCCCGGCGGCGCAGGGGCAGGCCTTCGCGCAGGGCGGGCTCGTCGATCTGGATCGCCCTAGAGCCTGTTGCGTTTAATCGGTTTCATATCCGGCGGCTTTGAAGAAATTGTAGCATTCCTCGTCGGTGAAGAGAT